>CAIJLK010000044.1 GCA_903821465.1 uncultured Bacteroidota bacterium
AAAAAATAATAAAAAGAAATACTGTTATTTAAGAAGTTGAGGAGCTCATCAAACTCTGCAGAAAGAAAGAAAAAATTCTAAATTTAAACACAACTAAACTGAATGAGATATAGCATTAAAAAGCAATAAATGATGCTCACAAGGAAAGAGTGAAGACAGACTTGCAGGTTGTCACAGAATCTTATGAAAATAAAAAGAAAAGTGTGGATGAAGACAGAAAGGAAATCGAGTAAAAAAAAAGAGAAAGAGACCAATTGATTAAAGAAGCCCGTGAAATGAAAGATTCAATTATTGCAGAAGCTAAAACCAAAGCCAATATTGAAGCTGAGCGTTTGTTGACCAGTGCTCGTGAGACCATTAACAACGAAAAATTGACTGCGATTACTGAATTGAAAAACCAAGTAGCTACTCTTTCTTTAGAGATTGCTGAAAAGATTTTGAAGGAAGAATTGTCATCTAAAGACAAACAAAAGGCTTTGATCACCTCATTGTTGGCTGACGTTCAATTAAACTAAGTAAAGAAATGGGCAAATTAGCTACACGTTACGCCAAATCACTTTTAGACTTCACTATTGAAAAAAGTTTAGTTGAGAAGGTTTATGCTGACATGAAATTGGTATATTCTACTTGCAAAGAAAATCATGAATTGCATGTTTTATTGAAAAGCCCAATTGTTGATACGCATAAGAAATTTTCGATTTTGAGTGCAATATTTTCGGGTAAGATTGAATCAGCTTCGTTAGATTTCATGAAAATTGTAACCTATTCGGGCCGTGAAATGTACTTAGAAGCCATTGCAGAGGCTTATCAGGAACAGTATAAAAAGCATAAGAAAATCATCACTGCAATTGTAACCACTGCAAATGGACTTGATGAAGAATTAAGAGTTAATGTTCAGGATATTTTAAAGAAAAGTTCAGGTGCTGAAATTGAATTGATTGAGAAACAAAATCCTGGCTTAATTGGTGGATTTATTTTGCGTGTGGGAGACAAACAAGATGACTCTAGCATTGCTAAAAAACTAAAATCGTTGTACAGAACCTTTAATGAAAACCCTTACGTTAAAGAATTTTAATACCTAAAAACTATGGCAGAAGTAAAACCAGCAGAAGTATCTGCAATTTTAAGACAACAACTCGCGAACCATAAAACAGCGTCTGAGTTGGAGGAAGTGGGAACTGTATTGCAAGTGGGCGACGGTATTGCTCGTGTATACGGTCTAGAGAATGTTCAATCAGGTGAATTGATCGAGTTTGAAAGCGGGTTGAAAGGTATCGTTTTGAATCTTGAAGAAGATAACGTAGGTGCTGTATTGCTTGGTTCGTCTAATGGAATCAAAGAAGGTGATACTGTTAAGCGTACCAATAAAATTGCGTCTATCCATGTTGGTGAAGGCATGTTGGGCCGTGTAGTGGACACCCTTGGAAATCCAATTGATGGAAAAGGTCCTATTACAGGCAAAACATACGAGATGCCATTGGAGCGTAAAGCACCTGGTGTAATCTACCGTCAACCTGTAAATGAGCCTTTGCAAACTGGTATTAAGGCAATTGATGCAATGATTCCGATTGGCCGTGGTCAACGTGAGTTGGTGATAGGTGACCGTCAAACTGGTAAAACAGCTGTTTGTATTGACACCATTATCAATCAAAAAGAATTTTTTGAAGCAGGAAACCCTGTGTTTTGTATTTATGTTGCTATAGGACAAAAAGGTTCTACGGTAGCTAACGTACAACGTGTATTGGAAGAAAGTGGTGCAATGGCTTATACCGTTATCGTTTGTGCTACTGCCTCTGACCCAGCTCCAATGCAATTTTATGCGCCATTTGCAGGTGCAGCTATTGGTGAATTCTTTCGTGACTCAGGTCGTCCATCTTTGATTGTTTATGATGATTTGTCTAAACAAGCTGTGGCTTACCGTGAAGTTTCATTGTTATTGCGTCGTCCTCCAGGACGTGAAGCTTACCCTGGTGACGTGTTCTACTTACATAGCCGTTTATTGGAACGTGCCGCTAAAATTAATGCGAATGACAATATCGCACAGGCGATGAATGACTTGCCAGAATCAATTCGTGGCATCGTTAAAGGTGGTGGGTCTCTGACGGCATTGCCTATCATTGAAACACAAGCTGGTGACGTATCTGCGTATATCCCTACGAATGTAATTTCTATTACTGACGGACAGATTTTCTTGGAATCTAACTTGTTTAACGCTGGTGTAAGACCAGCTATTAACGTGGGTATTTCAGTAAGTCGTGTGGGTGGTAATGCTCA
>CAIJLK010000045.1 GCA_903821465.1 uncultured Bacteroidota bacterium
TCCTTTGTTGGGTTCGATCTCCCCACTTAATATTTTCAGAAAGGTAGATTTACCAGCACCATTGGCACCAATAACACCATAACAATTTCCTTTTTGGAAACTGATATTTACTTCATCAAACAATACCCTTTTGCCATAAGCCAGGGTGATATTTCTTGCACTAATCATTGACGATAACTGTTTTTCAGGCGGCAAAAGTAAGCTTTCAGGACGGATTTTCACTTATCACTTTTCACAAGTTCTTCCATTTTTCACTTTTCACTTTTCACTTTTCACTTATTTTACCATTCGGCTCTTGCACTAGGCTGTGCATCTAAGCCAACAAACTGTCCTGCCTGGTATTTATAGTAAGCAGTAATAGCTATCATGGCAGCATTATCGGTACAATACTCAAAAGAAGGAATGAAAATTTTCCAGCCATATTTAACACCTATTTCCTGCAACGATTTACGCAAACCAGAATTGGCACTTACGCCGCCTGCAAGGCAAACTTGTTTCACACCGGTTTGAGCAACCGCTTTCTTTAATTTTTTGAGTAAAATCTGTATGATGGTATGTTGAACGGAAGCGCATAGGTCGTTACGATTAGCTTCTATAAAACCTGGTTCCTGCTTTTGCAGAAAATATAGTATGCTGGTTTTTAAACCACTAAATGAAAAATTCAATTCCGGAATTTGAGGTTCCGCAAATTTATATTTCAATGGGTCGCCCAATGCTGCGTACTTATCTATCAAGGGTCCTCCGGGGTATGGTAATCCAAGTAACTTAGCCGTTTTATCGAAAGCCTCACCAGCCGCATCATCAATAGTTTCTCCAATAATTTCAAGATCCAAAGGCGACTTTGCAAGAATGATTTGAGTATGTCCTCCACTTACAGTCAGACACAGAAAAGGGAATTCAGGGTGCGGGTCTTGTATCAGATTTGCCAATACATGGGCCTGCATATGGTGCACTGCTATCAAGGGTTTATGGAGTGATAAGGCAAGCGATTTAGCAAACTGTACGCCCACCAACAAACTACCTATTAATCCGGGAGCCTGTGTAAACGCAAGGGCTGATAATTCTTGCATCCTTTGAGCTGGAGTTAAATTCGGGAAGGCCTCGGTTAAGCAAGTTTCAACAACGGGCACAATGTTTTGCATATGTGCGCGACTTGCCAATTCAGGAACTACCCCACCATATTGTTCATGAACAGATTGTGTGGCAATACTATTCGACAAGATTTTTCCATCCACACAGATACTGGCAGATGTTTCATCGCAGGACGACTCAATCGCTAAAATGGTGACAGTTTCTGATAAATCCACGATACGAAGTTAATAGAAACCGACTATAATTATTTTGTTCTAATTGCTACTACAGGATCCATTTTTGCTGCAATAAATGCAGGAATAATACCCGAAACAATTCCAAGAACAATACAAATGCTCATGGCAAGTGTTATAATATTGGCAGAAATGAAGATGGGAAATGGCAGCAAACTACTTAATCCCATTGCTAATAGCCATACAAAGAATAATCCCAACAATCCCCCGATAACACATAAAAAAGCACTTTCAATCAAGAATTCAGTTAAGATAGTTCCACTTTTAGCACCTATGGCTTTTTTCAATCCAATTTGACTTGTCCTTTCTCTAACAGTAACGAACATAATATTGGCTACGCCAAAAGCACCAACAATTAAACTTAAACCTGCAATAGCCCAGCCCCCTTTAGTAACTTGACCAAAGAATCCCTTGATCTGTTCACTGAAAACGGCAATATCATTACAGGTAAAGTCGTCCTCTTGAGTGGGACTCAATTTTCTAATTTGGCGCATGATTCCAACCAATTCTTCCTGCAAGGCACTGGAAGGAATATTCGGCTTTCCTTGCACTAATATTTTGGGTTGATTATTATCCGGATTGTATACGCTTGCGAAGTAGCGGTAGGAAACCAAAAGACATTTATCATAATCAAAACCTCCTCCCATGCTCTGTCCCTGCTTTTTAATGATCCCTACAACATTCAGTCTTCTACCTCGATACGAAATTTCCGATCCTAATGCTTTTTCTGGCTTACCAAATAACTCTTCAGCTACTAGAGTACCAATAATTACGGATGGTGTACCAAATGTAAATTCAGCATCATTAATATAGCGACCTGTAACAATATCAATAGTTTGAATTTTATTGAATTCTTCTGAAACGCCATACATATTTACGCCATTCAATAAATTATCCTTAAAACTTACGTTAACTGTGCTTTGCACCATCATTGCGGCATATGAGTAAAGCTGACTCTTCTCTTTTATTGTTTTAATTTCTTCAATTTTTGGAGAGGGACGCTTTACAAATTTCCACCAAGGATAATCAGGCCCGCCACCATATGACCATTTGTCGATATAAATAGTATTAGTACCTAATGCCTTGATATCGTTTTGAACTTTTTGTTCTAAGCTATCCACTGTTGCTAAAACTCCAATGATACAGAAGATGCCAATGGTAATACCAAACAAAGAAAGAAAGGTACGTAGCTTATTCCCCTTCAATTCCTGAAGAGCCATTTTGAAGCTATTCCAAAGAATACTTAATTGTTTTAACATGTTTCAAATGTAAGATGCGAAGCTTGAAAGATGGTACTAGTTTTATTTGAGCGGTCAAATGGCTGTTCAACATTTAGAGGATTTCTGACACTAAGTATGAACAACTTCAAATTTTAAATGATTTATGTCAGTTTTCAAACATAAATAGTTCTGAGAAAATCAAAGTTTTAAACATTGGCATTGATTCATGCATTATTTTTGCAGCGATTTCTCAAATCTAAACTTGCATTATGACCTGGAAACAAGTCTTCACTTCGTCAGTCGGAAAGAAATTAGTCATGGGTTTCACCGGCATTTTTCTAATTCTTTTTTTAGTAATTCACGCTGGCCTCAATGCCTGTATTTGGGCAAATGATGGCGGCAAAATGTTTAACTCTGGCGCTCATTTTATGGGAGCTAACGTTGTGCCAAGAATTCTTGAAATCGGCTTGTTTGCCGGTTTGATTCTACACATTGTTCAAGGTATCATGCTTGAACTTTCGAACCGCAGTAAAAGAGGTGTTGCCTATGCAAAAGATTTTGGCAATCAAGGTAGTAAATGGTACAGTAGAAGCATGGGTATCTTAGGTATTTTAATCCTTTTGTTTCTTATTCTACACATGACCGATTTCTGGTTCCCTAACAGATCCCACCAAGGATTCTTATTGGGTGAGGAAATTGATCTTTACGCTAAAATGAAAGAGACCTTCGCTACTTTATGGGTGGTTATCGTTTATGTGTTGGGTTGTTTATCATTAGGCTATCACTTGGCACATGGATTCCAAAGTGCATTCAAAACAATTGGTGTACATAACAAGAAATATAACTTAATGCTTACTAGCTTAGGTTACGGTTTTTCTATTGTTATTACGCTAGCTTTTGTAATGATGCCTTTGAGCTTTTATTTCGGATGGCTTAATTAATAGCTATTCAAAGAAATTAATAAACAAGAAATTCTAATCATAGTAAATTGGATGATATGTTAGACGCGAAAATCCCTTCGGGGCCTTTAGATGACAAATGGACCGATTATAAGGGACATTGTAAACTGGTTAACCCTGCCAATAAGCGTAAACTAGAAGTAATTGTGGTTGGTACCGGTTTAGCTGGTGCTTCTGCTGCTGCTTCATTAGGCGAATTGGGATATAAAGTAAAAGCTTTTTGTTATCAGGATTCTCCTCGACGTGCACACAGTATTGCTGCGCAAGGTGGTATCAATGCTGCCAAAAACTATCAGAATGATGGTGACAGTATTTTCCGTTTATTCTACGATACCATTAAAGGTGGAGACTATCGTGCTCGTGAAGGAAACGTTCACCGCTTAGCCGAAGTGAGTGGCAATATTATTGACCAATGCGTGGCACAAGGTGTTCCCTTTGCACGTGAATATGGTGGATTATTGAGTAACCGTTCATTTGGTGGTACACAGGTACAAAGAACTTTTTATGCTGCCGGTCAAACTGGTCAGCAACTTTTAATAGGTGCCTACCAAGCTTTAGAAAGACAGGTAGCATTGGGTAATGTAAAAATGTATCCTCGTCACGAAATGTTAGAAGTGGTGAAGATCGATGATAAGGCTCGTGGAATTATCGCTAGAAATTTAGTTAGCGGTGAATTAGAAAGACATTTTGGTCACGCAGTTTTATTATGTACTGGTGGATACGGAAACGTATTTTATTTATCTACTAATGCAATGGGTTGTAATGTTACTGCAGCATGGAAAGCACATAAAGATGGTGCTGCATTTGCAAACCCATGTTTTACGCAGATCCACCCTACTTGTATTCCAGTTAGTGGCGACCATCAGTCTAAATTGACTTTGATGTCGGAGTCGCTTCGTAACGATGGCCGT
Organism: uncultured Bacteroidota bacterium; assembly: GCA_903821465.1. Classification (GTDB taxonomy): domain Bacteria; phylum Bacteroidota; class Bacteroidia; order Chitinophagales; family Chitinophagaceae; genus Sediminibacterium. Next base: position 4,416 of record CAIJLK010000045.1, read on the forward strand.
ATCTGGGTTCCTCTTAAGAAAAATGACGAAAGAAAAGCAATCGATATTCCAGAAGAAGAAAGAGACTATTACTTAGAAAGAAGATACCCTGCATTTGGTAACCTAGTTCCTCGTGACGTAGCTTCTCGTGCTGCTAAAGAAAGATGTGATGAAGGATATGGTGTTGGTACCAGTAAACAAGCAGTTTACTTAGACTTCGCAGATGCTATTGTTCGTTATGGTAAAATTGAAGCTGGTAAAGAAGGCAACGACCATATGAGTATCGAAGACATTATTGTTTTAGGTAAAGAAGTGGTGAAAGAAAAATATGGTAACCTATTCGACATGTACGAAAAGATTACTGGCGAAAATCCATATCAATTCCCAATGCGTATTTATCCAGCAGTACACTATACAATGGGAGGATTATGGGTAGATTATGAATTACAAACTACCGTTAAAGGTTTGTATTGTTTAGGAGAAGCAAACTTTAGCGATCATGGTGCAAACAGATTAGGAGCTTCTGCTTTGATGCAAGGTTTGGCTGATGGTTATTTTGTAATTCCTTATACTTTGGGAAATAATTTAGCTGATGATATTTATAGTAAAGCAATTGAAACCTCACATCCTGCTTTTGAAGCTGCAGAGAAAAAGGCTGATGATAGAATCCAACAATTAATGAGCATTAAAGGAAAGCAATCAGTTGAAAGCTTCCACAAGCGCTTAGGTAAAATCATTTGGGATAAATGTGGGATGGCTCGAAATGAGAAAGGTTTAAAAGAGGCCATTGCAGAAGTACAAGCATTAAAAAAAGAGTTTTGGAGCGATGTACGTATTCCAGGTGAAATCAATGAGATGAACCCTGAATTGGATAAAGCTAATCGCGTTGCTGACTTTATCGAATTGGGTGAATTGATGTGTATCGATGCTTTGAATAGAAATGAAAGTTGTGGCGGACATTTCAGAGAAGAATACCAAACAGAAGAAGGAGAGGCATTACGTGATGATGCAAATTACATGTATGTAGCAGCTTGGGAATACAAAGCAGAACATGAATGGACTTTACACAAAGAACCATTGATCTACGATGTTGTAAAACCATCTCAACGATCTTATAAATAATTATAAACAACAGTCGATTCTTTATTGAATTTCGACTTTTGAATTTTGACTTAATTAACGACAAACTTTATAGAATGGAACACTACAATATGAATTTGACTGTTAAAGTGTGGAGACAAAAAAACAGTAAGGACAAAGGTGGTTTTGTAAGCTATCCGGTGAAGGATATTTCTTCTGAAATGTCTTTCTTGGAAATGATTGACGTATTGAACGAAAAATTGATTGTGGACGGTGCAGAACCTATTGCATTTGACCACGATTGCAGAGAAGGAATTTGCGGACAATGTTCTTTGTACATCAATGGTAAGCCACACGGGCCATGGATGGCAAATACAACTTGTCAATTGCATATGCGTGCTTTCAAAGATGGCGATACGATTGTTGTAGAACCATGGAGAGCAGGTGCATTCCCTGTTATCAAAGACTTGATGGTAGACCGTTCTGCATTTGATCGGATTATACAAGCAGGAGGATATATCAGCGTAAATACAGGAAATGCTGTTGATGGAAACTCATTACCTATTAATAAAGACAATGCAGACGCCTCTTTTGCAGCAGCAATGTGTATTGGATGTGGTGCTTGTGTTGCGGCATGTAAAAACAGTTCTGCCATGTTGTTCCTGAGCGCTAAAGTATCTCACCTGGCATTATTACCTCAAGGAGAGCCTGAACGCAAATCAAGGGTCATGAATATGGTTGCACAAATGGACAAAGAAGGATTCGGAGCTTGTACCAATACTGGTGCTTGCGAAGCAACTTGCCCTAAAGAAATCTCGATCAGTAATATTGCTCGTTTAAACAAAGAGTACTTATTCTCTAGTTTAACTTCAGACAAGTAAGCGAAATAAATCTCAATAAAAAGCCCGGTTTCTAAATTAGATCCCGGGCTTTTTATTTGCAAGAAGTGAAGGGATAAAAGATAAAAGTGAAAAGAGGAGGAAGAAAGAAGTGAAGAGATAAAAGATAAAAGTGAAAAGAGGAGGAAGAAAGA
>CAIJLK010000046.1 GCA_903821465.1 uncultured Bacteroidota bacterium
GCCCATTTTTCCTTTTGGAAAACCATTGCGTTGATGCCATTCTAAATAAAAATCAGGAAGGTCGCAGATGAGTCGATCTTTATATTTTCCAAAAGTCATACGTGTTGTAACCAGGTCCATTAACAATTGCGGATCTGGCATGAGTGGATCATTCGCCATAATAAAGTAGTAATTCCAATTATAATTCTCGGATCCAAATATTGCGATAGCTCAACGGATTACCGCCATCCATTCCGTGGTCTTGTAAAACCAATGGTTCTTTCTCTTTATGTGCATAATACTTTGGCGTTTTGTACCAGTCTGTATTACCCTTAATCTCAACATGATTTTGCACCAATACGCCATTCATTAATACTGTGATGTACGCAGGAGTCTGCAATCTTCCATCAGCATAAAATTCTGGGGCAGTAAATACGATATCATAGGTTTGCCATTCGCCAGGTTTCTTTGAGGCATTCACCAAAGGGATAAATTGTTTGTATATACTACCCGCTTGTCCATTTACATAAGTCGGATTATTGTAAGAATCTAATACTTGTAATTCATAACGGCCCATAAAGAAAATACCACTGTTTCCGCGCGTCTGACTACTACCAGCTATCACTGCAGGTTCTCTCCATTCTATATGCAACTGGCAACTTCCAAAAGCTTGATTGGATTCTATATTTCCAGATCCTTTCACTATAGTAGTAATACCTTCTTTATCTACTTTCCAGCCCGCTGCTTTTTTATCAGACTCTTTGTGCCAACTATTCAAATCCTTACCGCTCATTAATACAATTGCATCTGATGGCGCATCAACAAAAGGGTTTTTTGTGGAAACCACTGTAGGAACAGGCTCCCATAGTTCAGTTTTTGCAGCTACTTTTTCTAGACTGTCTTGGTTTGCTTTCTTTTGTGCATTTACTAAAGTTATAATGGCTATAGTTGCGGTAACCGTTAAGAAGAATCGTTTCATTTTTTCAATTTGAATGTAAAAATTAAGAAGATTTTCCTAAATGAGTTATTTATATTTATGAAAACTAACAACATGAATACAAATAGGAGAAATCTCATCAAAGGTCTGGGTGCTTTTGGTGTATTGGCAAGTACTGGTTCCCTTGCTAGTCCGTTTTCTATTTTGAAAAATCTCAGTAATAGTCCGAACGATAAAATTCGATTTGCAACTATTGGAATGGGCATTCAGGGGAATTACGATACCAAAGCCGCTTTGGCAAATGAAGGCGTGGAGTTTGTAGCTGCAGCAGATCTATACACTGGTAGATTAGAGCGTGTGAAAGAAGTATATGGAAAAAATATTTTTACAACACGCGACTATCGCGAAATATTACAAAGAAAAGATATTGATGCTGTGATCATTGCCACACCAGATCATTGGCACGACACTATTACCATTCATGCATTGGAAGCAGGCAAACATGTGTATTGCGAAAAACCAATGGTGCACGATATTGAAAAAGGATACCCTGTAATCGAAGCTTGGAGAAAATCTGGAAAGACTATGCAAGTGGGTAGTCAACGCATTAGTGGATCTGTGTTCAATGAAGCTAAAAGATTGGTAACAGCTGGTGAAATTGGCGAGATCAATTATATAGAATCCAATAGTGATAGATTCAATGCGATTGGTGCTTGGAACTATACCATACCAACTGACGCATCTACACAAACGGTTGACTGGGACACATTCCTTAAGAACACCCATAAAATCCCTTTCGATGCTAAACGATTTTTTCGTTGGCGTAATTACAGAGACTATGGTACTGGAGTAGCTGGCGATTTATTTGTGCATTTAATTACTGGCGTACATTTTATTACCAATTCAAAAGGACCAAATAGGATCTTTGCTTCTGGCAATTTGAGTTATTGGAAAGATGGTAGAGACGTTCCCGATGTGATGGTTTCGATAATGGACTATCCAAAAACAAATGAACACGCATCCTTTCAAATGGTATTGCGTGTAAATTTTGCAAACGCAGGAAACATTAATAATAATACAAGAATTATTGGAACAGAAGGTCAGATCGACCTTTCTGGAGAAGGATTGGTGTTGAGTAAAAAGAAATTACCAAAGGCCCCAGGCATGCGCGGCTATGATAGTTATGATACTTTTTCTGCTGCACAACAAAAAGAATTAGATAAACAGTACGATGCCCTTTATTCTGAAGCAGATCGAAAGACTGATCCTGTAAAGGAAATAAAATTCATGCCACCTGCAGGTGAAAATGAACATCGCAATCATTTCAAAAACTTTTTTGATCATGTTCGCGCGGGTACGCAAAATACGATCGAAGATCCGTTATTTGGTTTCAGAGCAGCAGCTCCCGTATTGGCTTGTAATGAAAGTTATTTTAGTAATAAGCCATTTATCTGGGACCCTGTCAATTTAAAAAAAGGATAGATTAACGTCTACCACCATGATGATCTTTTTCGCCAGCAGTAATGGCGATAGGCAAAATATTCTGCTTAGGAGGAAGCGGACAAGTTGCATAGATCGTAAATGCACAAGGCGGGTTAAATGCTTTATTAAAATCAATAATGGTATTTCCATTTGCATCTGGCAGATCAGTATACAAAAAACGTCCTGCCGGATAAGTTCCCTTACCACTTGTAGCATCGCCGAATAAAATAAATAATTGATCACCTTCTCCTAAAGCATCTAATTGGTATTCTTTACCAGCAATAGAAAAAATTAATTTGCCTGGAGATGCTTGTGCATTGGTTTGCCCTAGTACATTGGTAATTAACAAAGTATTTTCTGCCTTTTTTTCAAATCTTGCAGTAAGCCTCCAACTACTATCGTCTTTATATCTTTCACATCCTTTGAATGTTTTTAAAACAGGAGCATTTAAATCGCGCAAGCGAATTCCGATCTTATCATCCCGCTGAATAATATTCCATCTTAAACTTCCCAACCCCATTAGTGGAGCAAATTGTTCATCCTCTTCAAATAAAAGCGCTTTGGTTACCAAACTATCTTTGATGGTGGTTTTTATATTTTCTGCTGCTACCCAATTTACTTGATGGTTCTCTAATATAAAATAACCCGCCTGCTTAGGCATATCTGCGTGTTTATAAACCAATTCATTAGAAGCATCAGATCCAAATCCGTTTTTGCCCGACTTCAACCAAAACAGTCCAGTAAGATTTAACCAACCATTCGGCGCTTTCAATGCACTAATTCTTTTCTGCTTCCATTCGTTCATGTCGGTCTGAAAACTTTTTGATTTTTGCGCAATTGAATTAGCCGCAATTAATATAAGTATAGAGAAAAAAAAGAAACGAATGTTCTTGTGATTTTGCATGGGATAAATTGAGCGGCAAATCTACAAAAATAATAGTTGATTAAATTAGTAGAGTTTTCGTTATCGGATAATTGTTACACTACCACTCAGTAATTTTTTACCTAATTCAGATTTAATAATATAATAGTAAGTGGCAATAGGTAACGGTTGACCATGATATCTGCCATCCCATGGAACAGAATATCCTGCTGAAAAAAATACTTGCTGACCCGATCTAGAAAAAACCTGCACAATACAATCTGGATAGCTTTCAAGATATTTGATCATCCAGGTATCATTAATATTATCGCCATTAGGAGAAAAAACATTCGGAACTAATGGATTGAATAATACTTTAACATTCACGGTATCGCTATTATTACAGCCATTGATATCTGTCACTTTCAATACATATTGTGTATCTGATTTTGGCGTACATGTAGCTAACAATAAACTAGCATCATCTAAATAAACAGCAGGCAACCACTGATAGGTTAATTGATTGCCGGTAGCACTCGCATTCATTATTTTGGTTCCCCCTTCTAAAACAATAAAATCAGCACCTGCATTTACAGTAGGGGCTGGCCAAACGGTGATAGGCTGATAAGCAGTATCAGCACAGGCATTATTTGTTACAAAAAGATATCCAATAGTATCAATTCCAGGGCCTGCAAGGGTGGGATTAAATAAACCGGTGACATCAACAATACCTCTGCCAAAATAAGTAGGGGTTCCAGTTGTAAAACCTATAACTCCAGCCTTATTAAATTGAATAGGACCGTTATTTACACAGACAGGATTTAAAGTGGGGAAACGAATTTGTGGGGCAGCGAAAATATTTACTGTTTTTGTCAACTCCTTTACACAGCTGATACCAGAATAGACCCGATATCTAATCGTATAGGGAATCGATGCGGGAGTCATGAATCTTTGATAATTATGTAGAAATGTTTTTCCGGCAACTGATTGGTTATCTAAAATTGAATCAGCAGGCAAATTAATCGCATCCCAATAAATAGCTACTTTGGTGATTGCACCAAAATCAACCGTGGATTGATCTTTGATGAAAACAGGTTGATTACTGCATAGCGCATAATCCTTAGCAACAACAAAATCGGGAATCGGATTAGATCCGTTAACAGTAAATGATTGTGATAAACTATCAACACATCCCTTTGCAGTAGTAACTTTTAAAGAAACCGGATACACTGCGGCC
>CAIJLK010000047.1 GCA_903821465.1 uncultured Bacteroidota bacterium
AAAACTAGTATGTCATACTGTATCGTTATTGCAAATATGGTTGAGCCAAGAAAAAGCTTGCACAAAAACTATCATGACAATCATTATGGATTTCCTATACATAATGATGATGAACTTTTCGGAAGGTTGGTAATGGAGATAAACCAAGCCGGGTTGAGTTGGGAAACGATTCTTAAAAAAGAAGCATCATTCAGAAAAGCTTATCACAACTTTAGTATAAAAAAAGTTGCATCGTACACCCAAAAAGATCGGGAGAGACTTCTCAACGATGCAGGCATTATTCGCAATAGACTAAAAGTTAATGCCGCGATTGAAAATGCATCAGTGATTGTTTTGTTACAAAAGGAATTTGGCTCCTTCGAAAAATGGTTGGAATCGAATCATCCGAAAACAAAAGAAGAATGGGTGAAGTTATTTAAGCAAACTTTTAAATTCACTGGTGGCGAAATAGTCAACGAGTTTCTAATGAGTATTGGCTTTCTCCCTGGGGCTCATTCAATTGATTGTGAAACCCATAAAAAAATCATTAAACATCATCCGAAATGGATGCATCAGAAATAATTAACTAATTTTAAGTCAAACTGATACCATGAAACGATTCACATTGCTTGCCCTCGGGTTGATTTTCGGTTTTATAGTTTCTGCCCAGAAACTTTATACCTATCCTATTGGTGTACAAACCTATACGTTTAGAAATCATTTCCCTAAAGGAGTAGAAAAGACCTTAGACCTCATCAAGGAATTGGGTTTTACTGAAATTGAAAGTAGTGGTGCAGCTGGTGTTACCACTGCTGAATTTAGAAAACTTTGTGACGATCGACAGATCAGTATCCCTTCTTCTGGTGGTGATTTCGACGAATTGGCAAAAGATCCAATGGCCGTTGTTCAAAGGGCTAAAATATTGGGGGCTAAATTTGTAATGTGCGCCTGGATTCCGCATAAGCATAGTGAATTCTCTTTAGAAGATGCTAAAAAAGCAATCGCGGTTTTTGAATCAGCAGGGAAAATATTGAAGGAAAACGGACTCACCCTTTGTTACCATGATCATGGCTACGAGTTTCATCCTTTCGAAGATGGAACGCTGTTGGACTATATGATCAAGAATTCCAACCCCGAATATGTTTCCTTCGAAATGGATGTTTTGTGGACCATACACGGTGGTGGTGCAGATATGCCTGTTAAGCTTTTAAAAAAATATCCAGGACGTTTTAAATTAATGCATGTTAAAGATTTAAGAAAAGGAGTAAAGGGTGATCTTTCTGGTGGCACTCCTGCTGAAAACGATGTGGCAGTTGGAATGGGACAAGGAAACTGGAAAGAAATTATCAAACTTGCTAAAAAAACTGGCGTTATGCATTGCTTTATAGAAGATGAAAGCGAAAAAGAATTAATAAATATCCCTTTGAGTATTGCTTATCTTAAAAAGCTGTAAGTATATTTTATCTCTTTAAACATCCCACTTATAACGGTTAAAATTTGCCAATGAAAAACTTGTTTGTCATGTTGCTTGCTGCAACAATTACGATTGCTTTATTTTCTTGTAACAGCAAACGTAAGGGTAGTCCGCGCGTTCTTGTTTTTAGCAAGACTACTGGTTTCAGACATGCTTCTATTCCCAATGGGATTGCTGCGATTCAAAAATTAGGTAAAGAAAATGGATTTACGGTAGACACTACAGAAAACGCATCGATCTTTAACGAAGACAGTTTGAAGAATTATTCGACTGTGATTTTTTTAAGCACTACAGGTAATGTGCTTGACTATATTCAACGTACTGCTTTTGAAAGATATATGCAAGCAGGTGGTGGTTTTGTTGGGGTACACTCAGCTACAGATACTGAATATGATTGGGGATGGTATGGCCGTTTAGTTGGCAATTATTTCTTTGATCATCCGGGCATTCATGATACTTTTCCAAATGTTCAGCCAGGCGTTTTGCATGTGCTCGATAAAACATTTGGGGCCACCAAACATTTACCCGAAACATGGGCAAGAACAGATGAATTTTATAGTTTCAGAAAACAACTAGATAGTTCTGTACATGTGCTGATGAATATTGATGAAACTAGTTATAAGGGCGGACACAAAATGGGAAATCACCCAATGGCCTGGTACCATGACTTTGATGGGGGCAGAGCTTTTTATACCGAGCTCGGTCACACTTCTGAATCTTACACCGAAGAAAATTATCTCAAGCATTTATTGGGTGGTATTCAATATGCAATTGGAGAAAACAATAAACTTAAATATAGCAAAGCAATTGCTCAATATGCCCCCGATGAAGATCGCTTCACTAAAACATCGTTGGTGCAGGGAACTTTTTATGAGCCAACAGAAATGACCATACTTCCTAATTATGATGTAATGGTTGCACAGCGACGTGGAGAAATATTATTGTATAACGCAACTACTAAACAAGTAAAGCAGGTTGGATTTTTAAATGTGTATTGGAAGACTTTACATACCCCGAAAGTGAATGCTGAAGAGGGTTTACTCGGTCTGTGTAAAGATCCCGACTTTGCTAAGAATCATTTTGTATACATCTATTATAGTCCCGCCGATACAAGTGTAAACAGGTTATCGCGTTTTACTTTTGTGAATGATACTATCGATATAAAAACCGAGAAGGTAATATTGGATGTAAAATCTCAACGTGAAATATGCTGCCATACTGGTGGATCTATCGCTTTTGGTCCCGATAAATTATTATACCTATCCGCAGGAGATAATAGCACCCCTTTCGATGAGCCTGGTGCAAAATATGTGAGCAGCAGTTTTGCTCCTTTAAATGATGTACCGGGTCACCAGCAATATGATGCAAGAAGATCAGCTGGTAATTCGAACGACTTGCGGGGAAAGATCATGCGGATTAAAGTAAATGATGATGGTACTATTAAAATTCCTGATGGAAATTTATTTCCGAAAGGCACTCCAAATACCAGACCTGAAATTTATGTCATGGGGAATCGTAATCCTTATCGTATTTCAGTGGATCAAAAAAACAGTTATCTCTATTGGGGTGAAGTGGGACCCGATGCGAATAGCGATAGCATGGCCACACGCGGACCGAAGGGATATGACGAAGTGAACCAGGCTCGTAAAGCAGGATTCTTTGGTTGGCCTTTATTTGTGGGCGATAATTTTGCCTACCACGAGTATAATTATGCAACAGGTGTGCCAGGTGCGGCATTCGATCCTGCAAATCCTATTAATAGTTCAAGAAATAATACAGGATTAAAAGAACTGCCTCCAGCTCAGCCGGCATTTATCTGGTATCCCTATGGCAATTCACCCGAATTCCCCGAACTGGGAACTGGTGGCAGGAATGCTATGGCTGGTCCGGTTTACTATACCGATATATTCCCATCTGAAACTCGTTATCCCGATTATTATAATGGCAAATTATTTATTTATGATTGGATTCGGGGATGGATGAAAGTAGTTACGATGCGGCCGAATGGCGACTTCGACAAGTTGGAACCATTTATGGAACATACCAAGTTGAACAATTGTATTGATATGGAAGTGGCACCAAATGGAAAGATCTATTTATTGGAATATGGTAGTGGTTGGTTTGCTAAAAATCCGGATGCAGGTTTGAGTGTGATTGATTTTAAAGATGGTAATCGGGCCCCTAAAATAAGTTCTGTAAAAGTTGATAAATCAACAGGTGCATTGCCATTTACAATTAAAGCTACAGCAGTAGTTAAGGATCCAGAAAATGATAAGATCACTTATACATGGGATTTAGGTAATGGAACAACTAAAGAAACTAAAGAGCCTGTTTTAAATTATACATTCTCAACAGCGGGAGACTATAAAATATCTGTGGAAGCAAAAGATGAGAAAGGCGCTTCTAATAAAAGTGATGCGATAGAAATATATGCAGGTAATGAAACCCCAGTAGTGCAAATTGAGTTGAAGGGAGGCAATAAATCATTCTTCATGCCGGGTCAGCCTATCAATTATAATATTACTGTAACAGATAAAGGAGATGATTCAAAAATGGATACAGCTAATTTATTTGTATCGGTAGATTATATTCAAGGATTTGATAAGGCTGCAATTGCAGCTAATGGAGCAAGTACAAATATTGCGGGTAAGGTACTTACGCAAACAATGGATTGTAAAAGCTGTCATAAAGAATCGGAGAAATCAATCGGACCAGCATTTACTTTAGTGTCTGCTAAATATGCAAAGAACCCAGATGCTAATACTTACCTAAGTCAGAAAATCAAGAAAGGCGGTAGTGGTGTATGGGGTGATGTTGCAATGGCAGCACATCCTAATATTTCTGAGACAGATCTCCAGCAGATCATTCGCTATATCATTGGCCTCAGTAATAAAACAGTAGTAAAAACATCTCTACCTGCATCTGGTACCATTGTGCCGCCAGCAAATGTGAAACCGGGTACAAGCCTTTTATTGTCTGCAAGCTATACTGATAAAGGTGGTAATAACATTAAAGCATTAACTGGTTATAGCAATGCCTCATTAAATGGCGCCACTGTTAGCTTCTCTGGCAAAGAGAAAATGAAAGGATTCACTGTGGCTAATTATAATGGAGCGAATATCATGATTAGCCCTGCTGAGCCAGGATGGTTTGCAATAAGTGGGATAGATTTAACAGGAGTGACTTCGGCGAATATTATGGCAGGCTGGTTGGCAGCACCACAAATTGGAATCGACTTTGAAGCACATTTGGATTCTGAAAATGGAATACTACTTGGAAAAACAACGCTGTTGCCTCCATCGGATAAAAAAGCGAAGGGTGCATTGGTGCAAATCAAACTAAGTGCTGTTACGGATGGAACTTTGCATAATCTTGTAATAGTTTCAAAAAGAAGAGAAAATGAAAAAGCAACTGTAGGCTTAAAGTCCATACAGTTTGCAGGAAAATAATTTGATTCTGAAAAAAGAATGCTTGTTGATATAACAGGCATTCTTTTTTTAGGGTATCAATATGTATGTTAAACCCTACATCTATTAATGTGTTGGTTTTATTCTGAAAATGATCTCAGATATGGTGCCATCAGCAGGTTCATTTCCTCTTGCATGTGCACCTTGGTAAGAGTCTTTAAGCAAAGTTTCTATCACACTCAAATCGCCCCGAGTAGGTGTGCCTTGGGTAGTGGCAATATCTTTTAAATTAATCTTTTTTTCAGAAACAAAGATTTTAAAGACTTCTGTACCATAGGGTTTGTACAATTTTATTTTAAATGCGTTTGGATCAAAAACATAGGTAGAATCAGTGGGTCTAAACTTAAGACTATCGGGTATATTAAAGTTCTTATTATTATTAGGTAAAATGGCATTGATATTGCCATCTGGTTGTAAGTCGACCACACTAATATAGGCGAGTTTCTTTCCAGTATTTTTGATAGAGAGTGTAACTTCATCTCCTTCTGAGAATTCATAAATACCATTTACCTTTTTTGTTTCAAGCAAAGTGCTATCTGCTTTGCCATTTACTACCGGAACCAGTTTTACTTCCATGCTGATATCACTTGTTTTTGCTTCGAGACCCAATATGAATTGGTGTTGAATATATTGTTTCAATTTTGTTTTTAGCGCATCGATATTATTAAGTGCGCTTGGCACTTCACTAAATAAGTATCCGTTTGAAACAACAATGAGTGAATCAGTGGTGTCTCCTTTTTTTAGGATTAAGTCAGGGTTTTCATGAAGGGTCACAGATGGGAATGATTCTAATGAGGATTCTATCTTTTTGGCTTCACTTATTGAAAAACTATTTGGGTTAGTTACTATTTGAAGGGCAACTGGATTAATCGTAAACTTAGATTCAGTGAGAAAGACCCAAGCATCAAAAGTTTGTTTGATATTTATTGGCTTATCTAATTGTACTGTTGCCATAAAATTATCTGATGCAATAACAGTTCCCGTAGCAATGGGAATTTTAGCATTAGGGTTATTTGTTCCTGCTTTATGAACGATTATTTTTGCACCATTACCAAGTCCCACAATAGTACCTGCTTTTACAGTAATCTTATTTTTAGAAATGATCTCATTGATCTCAAAGAATGGGGCCTGCTGTATGAATTTACCCCCAAACAAAATTCTTGTTTCTGCATTTCCTTCCAATACAGGATGTTGCTCCTGTACCATCATATTCATCATGCTTTGAATTCTTGCAAAAAAAGAAAGGTAAGTAATGTTCGGATTTAATTGTTTGAATGATTGATATAATGCATAACTCAACGGACCGATTGCTTTTCCATTTTCATCTTTTGTTTCTGTGTCTAACTCTTCTGGTCTTGTTGCTGAAAAAACATTGTAGGGCGATAGTTGTTGGTCTTGTTGAATGCTTAAAGTTTGTTTGAAAAGCTGACTACTATCTGAGTGCTTAGATATCGATGGATTGAAATTTTTAAAAACAAGGGGCGCTTTTCCACCTCTCACTTTATTGGCACCTCTTGTGGCACCACCAGAGTAACAAAAATCTAGTGTTACAATCAGATCTCCTGTACTCCCGAGCGTCGATCTGATTTTTTTTAAAAGATCTCCTAAAATATGGCCACGTAAATATTTGTCCATTTCTTTTTTCATTAACACGGAATCGGTGTTATTAATTTTTTCAGGTGAAACTGCGTCGTATGGAACCAAGCATTCATCGTACCCGTCTATTCTATTAGCTCTATCTGCTTGTACTTGTAAGCCATGCCCAGAAAAGTGAATGAATACGATATCTCCTTTTTTAATTCGACTATTTAAATTGGCAAAAGCATCTTTTATTCCTTGGATGGTAACTTTTTTGTCTACAACATTTGTAATATGACCTTTTTCAAAACCGATCCATTGTAAAGACTTTGAGATATGAACAATATCATTTATGGAGGAAAGTTTATCATATCCTCCAGATTCTGGGTATTCTGAAATGGCAAAAAGTAAAGCATGTTTTGTTGGCTGAATTGTTTGACAAAAAATTAGTATCGGCAACAATAGTATGCAACATGTTAAGTTAATTTGTTTGACCATTTTTATTTTAAATTTTTTACTTAATGAGCAAAGCAACATCGTCTAAAGCACTTTTTATTAATTGATCTTTTTGATCAAGGGTTCCCGTTTTTACGATCTCATTTCCAACGCCTTTTTTCTGTGTGATCAAATGCACTTTAATAGTGATTGAATTTCCCTGGACTTCATAACTTCCTCGAATAGAATAGGCATTAATGCCTTGATAGGTTCCAATAAATGAAAGAATACTTTGTTTACCCATTGAAGATCGAATCGCTAACTCCTTATCGAAATCAGCTCCTAATTCTATATCATCTACAAGCAGGCTAATATCGCCAGTATAGAAAAGGGATTTAGAAAATAATTTTTTAGGATCGCTACTAATATGTATGCCGTCTTTTACTTCGTTATCTGCTAAACCAACATCAAAACTAGCATTTCCTAATATTTGTGGATCCTGCCTACCGCCGATTGACTTCGCCATTTCTCGAACATTGTCAGAAGCATTATTAAACCACCTTGTAACATCAATATACTTATCATCCTTTAATCCAGTTCCTAATTTGATACCAGAGAGTAAACTATAGGTAAGAAGCCCTTGGCCAAATTGACTGGTCTCAAATGCCGATTGCCCGGATGCAGAAGCAGATAAAATAAAGATGCCAGTTTTGTCTTTTAAATCTTCAAAAGCTCTGGCCTGATCCGGAGGAATACCTCTTGGTGTGATTTGATTTTGGATATCTTCTAAAGCCTGTCCACTATTACAAGCATCTAAAATAAGCAGCCGCTTATTGGCTTTGATTTTTCGCATCCAGAGATTTAATTCATCTGTGCTAATAGCCACATCTTTTTCAACGCCATTTAGTTCAAAGGAAGAGGCATCTGCAGTTAATATGAAAAAATCCTTCTTGCCGCTTAATAAAACTCCATGCCCTGCAAAAAATATTACCAAAATATCATCGGCCTTTACTACCTGAGAAAGTGCTTCTAATTTTTTTTGAATGTTAACTTTGGCAGGCCAATTTATATTATCTTTTTCTGTACTAAAAGTGTAAGTAAAGACGTGTTCTTTACCTAATAATTTAATCGCTGATGCTGAAAGAGCCGAGGCAAAACTTTCAGCGTCTGTTGAAGCATAATTTAATTTAAGTTTTTCGCTTTTATATTGATTGATGCCAATTGAAACAACATAGATATTCGGGATAATATTATTATCTTTTGTCTCAGCAACAGTTTCAACTACTCCGCCCCGTGAAACCATATTGCCATTTAAAGTAGTAGCCTTTGCAGTAACAAAATTCTCTATATCAGAAGCAAAATAGGGTCGAATATCCTCTTCTGGAACGGACAATAAATACCCATCAGCTTGTTTTGTTAATTTGCTCAAAGGATATTCTATTCTCAATTTTGAGTTGATAAACAGTTGCACCATGCCAACCCCGCCATTTCTTGGAATTACTAGAAATTCATATTTGCCATTGTTGTTCCCTTTTTGTTTTACAATTGGCGCATTATTACAAATCTCTATTTCGGATAATTTTTTTGCAGTTATAGTTAATTTAGTGGTGCCTAAGATCATTGGTACCAATCCCGGTTGCCAACTCAAATCTTCGAATTGCTCCAGCTCAATTATTTCTGTGCCACAAGTAAAATATAAAAGTTTTCTTGCTTCAGAGGTACCATCATAACGGTCAAAGGGATCTATCACTAAATAATCGAACTGATTATCAATGGGGAAAAATGTGTATAGCAAATTTCCATCAGAGGTCCATTTTTTGAAAGTGTTATCTAATGAGCTTGTAATAATATATTTACCATCTGGACTAAACTTTGCATCAATCACATCATCTGAATGTCCTCTTAATGTCTTTATTTCCAAGCCTGTATTTGCATCCCAGATTCTTGCAGCATTATCGCTGAAACTCATTAATATTTTTTGGCTATCCGGACTAAATACTATATTAAATATGGCATTTTTGACTTTATTTAGTTTAGAGATTATTTCATAAGTACTGGCATTAATCAAGTAAGAAGCCAAATCTTTCCCGATACAGATGATCTTAGTACCATCAGGACTATATCTTGCTAATGCAGGATTAAATACTCCTGGAAGCGAAATGGTTTTTATTAAATGCCCATCTTTTCTATCCCAGATCTGCGGTCCGTTTAATATATTTTTATCGCTTCCAACTGTACATGTGATAATTCTTTTGCTATCCGGACTAAATTGAGCATCATTAATTTCAAAAGATCCAATACCCGAAAAAGCAGGTTTTGAATTCCCCGTATTGGCATCCCATAATTTCAAAAAGGTTTTATCACCCGCAGCTGCCATGGTTAGAAAACTTTGTCCGTCTGCACTAAACAAAGCATAACCCATAATACCTTTTGGGTTTTTGATTTTCTTAATAAGTTTAAATTTTCCAATACTCTGGTTCCAAGTATAAAGATTTGTGGTACTGTCTTTAGAAGTAGTAATTATTTTTAAATTGTCGGAACTAAAAGTTGCACCTGTTACTTCGTCCAGATGGTCATTATAGGAGGCAATCATTTTTGAATTATTCGCATCCCAAATTTTTATGGTTCTATCATTTGAGGAAGTGATAACCCATTTCCCATCATTACTAAACTCTGCTGAGTTGACAGCTTCTGTATGCCCAATGAGGATATTGGTGATCTTTGAATTATCATCCCAAATTCTAGCAATTCCATCATCGGTAGCTGAAACCATTCTTTTGCTATCCTTATTAAAATTAAAATTGTAGGATAAATAGGTATGTCCGTCTAAATCTAAAGTTTCTTCTTCTGAATCAATATCCCAAACAACTGCAACTTCATTTTTTAATGCAGCAACTATTTTTGTACCATCATTATTAAAACGTGCCATAGAAACTCCATAAGCTAATTTAATAATGCGAATGGTTCTTCCGGTAATCATATCCCAAATTTGGGCTGACTTATCGTAAGTAGTTACTAAAAGAGCTCCATTCGGACTAAATTCCATAGATGAAAGTGATCCATCTTGTCCGTCTAGTTTGTTGATGAATGCGCCAGTATTGATATCTGAAATGGTAATGATATTATTAAAAGTGGCAGTACAGATTTTTTTATTATCTGGACTGAATCTTGAAAACATAATACCATCAGGGCTCTTAATAACAAATAGTGGCAACCCTGAAATGCTCCAGACCCTTGCAGTACTATCGTTAGAAGAGGAAATGAGTTTTGTTCCATCTGGACTATAGTCGATAAAGTTGATTAATCTCCGATGTCCTTTAAGTACCTTTAAAAGGTTACCAGTACTTACTTCCCATAATCTAACATTATAATCATCGCCAACTGTTGCAATTTGAGTGTTGGAAGCATTCATAGCTGCAGTGAATATTCCATCTTTTGTATTTTTAATTTTATAAGTTATTTGCCCAGTAACTGCATCGAATAACCTGACCGTTGAATCTGCAAAAATTGCGAATACGTATTTTCCATCCTTACTAAATTCTGCATTGCATAGTTTGTTGTTTTTATCACCAAAATTTTGCACAAGCATACCAGACACGGAATTCCAAAGTTTTGCAGTACTATCGTCAGAAACAGTTAGGATGGATTGGCCATCTGGGCTAAAGTTTCCTTTGTTTACAGAATCTTTGTGTCCTTTAAGATTCGCCAACAAAAATCCCTTTTCTGTTTCCCAGATTTTGCCGGTTTTATCATTTGAAACTGTGATTATTTTTTTTCCATCTGGACTGAATTGAGCATCATTTACTTCCTGGGTATGACCGATAGGAAGAATCAGTTTTGGCGATTGTGCTGCCGATGATGCAATCGTAAAAGCATACACAATTAAGAGTGATATTAATTTATTCATACAAGTGGGGTTGTACCAATTTTTATTAATTTATGACTAAAAAGTTGAAATTGCCAATAAAATCGATTAATATTAGTATCTAAACCAAAAAACGACGCAAATGAAAAAACTCACTTCATTCTTTCTTGGCTGTCTTTTAGTAGGCATAACTTTAACTAGTTGTGGAACTGGGGGAGACAAAACAGCTGCGAAAGATTCTGCTTCTGTTAAAAAGGATTCAGTTATGCCTGTACCGGCAAAAGTTGATTCTTTAAAAGTTACTGATTCTGGTCCAGGTAAGCCTATTGTACCTCCAAAAAGTTAGTAAATAGTTTGTTGTAGTGATTCACTGCAATATCAAATAGCCTTTGTTTTATTAATGGATTTTATCTATTACTAAGACAAAGGTTTTTTTACTTTTATATGTGATTGTTTAATATGGATCGACGCATCATTGGGTTTATGATGAATTGTTAGTTTCTCAATCAGCCAATGTTCTACTCGATGATGCGTAGGAATTAGTAAAGCGGCGATACTAACGAAAATCAGTAGTTCGAAAATTGGGGTATGGTTTGTGATTGATACAACAAAAGGATGTAGTAATAATGTTAGGTATTCAAATAATAATAATAAGGATATGATGCCCAATGTTTTAATGGCTTTTATATGGATCTTTCTTTTACTTAGGAATAGGGTGAGCAGGAAAAAAATAGGAATAAAAATTCCAATAAGCATTAATTGAAGCTGTTTTGATCTTTCCCCGGCTTCTTTCCTTTTTATTTCTGCTAATTCTGCTTGTCTTATTTCCTCATTAAATGTTTTATACTGAAAGGCTTTTACTTTTTCTTGACTATTTGTTTTTGCCTGAATGATGATCTCTCTTTCTTTATAATAAAGTGCACTATCGTACCTGCCCGATATTTTATGAATATTACTTAGGAATATACAGGCATCTTTTAATCTAGTTGGGAAGCTATCTTTTTCAGCTAAATGATAAATTTCCCATGCAAGCTTCAGGGCTGAATCTTTTTGATTTTCAATTAAATGAACATTAGCAAGATTTAAAGCTCCTTCACAATACAGATCGTCGTCTTTTGCGAATCTTAATTTATTTAATGCGAGCCTATAAAATTCTTTACCTTTTTGATAGTCTTTTAATTTGATCAAACAATTCCCTAATCCAATATAGGAGCCTCCCAAATATTCCGAATTATTTTCTTTAGAGGCAATTTGAAATGCTTTGTTGTAATAGAGTAATGCAGAATCATTTTTATTAAGTCGATCATACAAATCCCCTAAATTTTGAAAACTGTTGTATTCGATTTTGATAAGTTTATTTGCTTTTATAATGGAATCTGATTTTAAATAATAGGGTAGGGCCTTTTTATAGTCTGACTGTTGAGTATAAATGATCCCAATATTCATGAGTGCGCTAGCTATACTAGCTGGTATGTTTGCTTTTTCTGCCAATACCTCCTGTTTTAAAAACATTTCAAGAGCCTGATTATAATTTCCAATATTGTTATAGGAATTAGCCATGAAACCAAGGGCATGTAATTCCTCTATTTTTGAATTTGTTTTGTGTGCTAAATTATAAGCTTCTTGTGCTGTTAAGATGCCTTTGGCAGGGTTGAATAAGCTGTAAGCTCTAGCCAAACTATCGAGTAGGGGAATTCGCTTAGAATCAATATTCTCTTTTTCTAATTTTTGAGAATATCTTTCCGCATCACTCGTTTGGGCAAATTGTAAAGTATAAAAACAATTAAATAATAAGAAAAGTAATATTTTTTTCATAGTCAATTTATTCCGATTTGCTATCTGGTTTGATGGCGTATTTCAATAATTATAGTTATATTAGTTTGTAGATTTAATTATATAAAAGAGTTAACCCACAAAACTTTCTATATATGAAATGTAATCAGATAATCAGGAATAAAAAAATTTTCCTACCTATAATACTGATGTATAGCTTCTCTTTCGGTGCAATTGGGCAGAGTTTTTATTATTTTCGATTTACACCTGCTGCAATTAAACATATTTCGAATGTCAATGCCTTAATGATTCAGTATGACGATACTGATGCTGTAGTGCGTCTGGGTTATTTCGATTCAGTCCAGAAAAAAAATATTATAACAGAATGTCAAATTCAAAGTGCAAATGCATCATCCAATAGCAGTACAGTATCTTATAAATTTTGTAAGGCAAAATCTATTCAAGGAGTCGCTTCTATTAATTATGACTTGTATGGACTCCAATTTAAAACTGGTCCAAATAATATAGATCTGCTCCCTGTTGCGTATCTATCTTTTAACAAAAATGGTAACCAAACACATGTAGGCGATTTTATTTCGCATAAAATTTTAACTGAATCTGACTTAACAGAAAACCTTTTAAATGGTTTTTATTTGAAAGAAGAACCATTCTATATAAACTATACAAAGGCCAAAGCTAGGGGTGGACCCAACTGGGGCAAATCAATACCCACATTACATGTGTATATATTAGCCGATTTGTATGATAAAAGTATTGGGAAAGGTTGCAGTATAGATCAGAAAAAATTGATTCAGTTTTATACCTCCGTTGCTTCAAAACTTAGAATTCGCCTAGATACAGTAAACATCATCAATGAAAAGTATAATCGTGCAAATGTTCAAATGGCTTTAGATTCACTAAAGCCAGGAAATGATGATATAGTTGTTTTTCATTACACGGGTCACGGATTTAGTAGAGATGATCCCAACGATCCTTATCCCAATCTTTTTCTGGTGCCATACCCTGATAGGCCTGTTTTTGATACCTTACATAAGGTAGAACAGGAAGTGGCTCTTCGTAATAATACTATGAGTATTCAGGAGATTTACCAGATCATCATATCAAAAGGAGCCCGATTAAATTGTGTGTTCAGCGATTGCTGTAACACATTTTATAAGTTAAAAAATATTCCGATAAATGATGGTGAAACAAAAAAGCGCGGCATCTTTACTTTGTATCCAGATTATTGTAAAAAACTATTTATGGACGAGAGGGCATCGTTTCTTGCAACAGCTGTAAAGAAAGGTGAACAAGCAGCAAGTACTACAAGTGTAGGAAGTATATATACCGATAGTTATTTGACGATTCTAGGTAAGTATCTAACTCCTGCTTATAATGGAAGTGTGGATGATGTTAACTGGAATTCAATTCTTTCAAACACCGTTTCAGTAACTAAAGAAAGAGCTCCTACCGTAAAAAATACATTAACCCAATTGCCTTTTAGTATGAGTCCATTTTTCACCATTCAGAAAAATTGATCCTTCGCATATTTGTAAAATGTAAATGAATGAACAAGAAGATTTATACAGCCTTTCTTTTAATAATCATTTACAGTTTTGCTAATGCACAAAATTCATCAGTTGCTGTTTTTAATGCTGGGACAGAAGGTTATAAAAGTTTTAGGATCCCTGCAATAGTTAAATTGAAAAGCGGGCAACTACTTGCCTTTGCTGAGGGAAGGGTAAATGGGACAAACGATTTCGGAGATGTGAACATCGTATTGAAGCGTAGTACAAATAATGGAAACACTTGGAGTGATGTTGCTACAATTGTTGATTACGCGAATTTACAAGCAGGTAATCCAGCCCCCGTATTGGATCTTTTAGATCCTTTATATCCCAATGGAAAATTGTATTTGTTTTATAATACGGGAAACAATCATGAAGGAGAAGTTAGAAAAGGGAAGGGCCTAAGAGAAGTATGGTTTATCAGTTCAATTGATAATGGTAATACTTGGTCGGCACCTACAAACATTACCACTCAAGTGCATCATCCAAATCAATCTTCAACCAATCAATCTTACCATGATTCGTTAGACTGGCGTAGTTACGCGAATACGCCAGGCCATGCAATTCAATTAGAACATGGAAAATATAGGGGCCGGATTTATGTGATTGGAAATCATTCTGCAGGTTCGCCTCAAAAGCAATTTATGGATTATGATGTTCATGGGTTTTATACTGATGATCATGGAAAAAATTTTCGACTTTCAAAAAGCCTAAACCTTCCTGGTTCCAATGAAGCCATGGCAGCTGAATTGCCGGATGGAAAAATGATCATAAATGCAAGAAATCAGAAGGCAGATCCGCGTTGCAGAATTATATCAATCAGTTCAACTGGCGGAGAAAGCTGGGATACTACTTATTATGATTCCAATTTGATCGACCCAGTTTGTCAGGGTAGTATTGTTTCATTACAGCTAAAAATAAATAAAAAGGCATTGGCTGTTTGTAATAATGCGGACATAAAAAATAGAGATCAATTAACACTAAGAATCAGTTTTGATAATGGATTAACTTGGATCAAATCTTTCGTGATTGGGAAAGCTGCAAAAGATTATAAGGGCGACTTTACTGCATATTCAGATTTAGTACAGCTTAACAAATCCCATGTTGGGGTATTATATGAGTACGATGATTATAAGCAAATCCTATTCAAGTCAGTACGCATCAAATAACTTGGTTTCAAATAAAGCGTTTTAGAAAAAAGGGAGATTAATGTCTGAACATTGATAATTTAATCCTTGACAAAGGGTTGAATTTGTATTATTTTAACAGAAACATGTACAAATTCTGTATGTATTTTTTATTAAATAATATCTTAGATATAAATTGTTTACCCCTTAATTAAAACGCATGAAAGCAAAAGCCCTTCTTTTGTTGTCAATCACAATTGTTTCTTGGCAACAATCTCAAAGTCAAACTAAGTCAAAACCAGTACCAGTTACTTGCACAACAATTGAACCACAAAAAATATTTAAACTAGACACTACGGATAAAACACGTGGTCTAGCGGATAACTATTATTTGTGGGATAATGGCCAAACTATTTACGTTAAAATGATGAATGGATCTGATGCACAAAAACAAATGATTGAACGTTATGCCAAAGAATGGGAACGTTATGGAAATATTTTCTTCACTTTTATTACTTCCGGACCAGCAAATATTCGGGTTTTGCTCGATAATAAAGGAGGCAATAATTCCATGGTTGGTATAATGGCAAATGCGATACCCCAAGATACCAAAACCATCAATTTAGATACTACTAGTTTTGTTACAGCAGCATATACGCATACAGCAATTGTGCACGAATTCGGACATGCAATCGGACTCTTACATGAGCATTACAGTCCACTTTCAGGCATTAAATGGAATAAAGAATTTGTGTATTCAGAATTAAAAAGAACACAGGGTTGGTCGAAAGAAGATGTTGATGCACAAGTTTTTAGCACTTTGAATATTTCTTATACGCAAGGCACAAGCTATGATCCTAAATCTATCATGCACTATCCTATATTAAAGGGATGGACCACTGATGGCTATTCTATGAATTGGAATAATTCTATTTCTGAAGGTGATCAAAGTTTAGTAGGAGCCTTGTATCCTAAATACGGAACCAGAACTAAAGTGTCACCACGTTTTTATATCGACAACTTTACTAAGATGGAGGTAATTCAGAATTCTGCAAAGCAAGGACTGTCTTTATTCCCATCATTTAAAATTACTACAGCAGGTGCTGCAGGAAGTGTTTATTTCTTAGCTATTTTTTATGATAAGGATGGCAATTCAATAAAAGCTCCTGCAGAAAGTAATTATAATATACAAGGAATGGTTGGTTGTTATAGAGGTTTAAAATTAGCTGCTGATCAAAAGCTTTCAGCAAATAAATCAACCCCTTTAGACTTTGAATTGTTTATTCCTTATAGTGCAATTCCGGTTCCTAATTCTACAGAAATTTCAGCAAGATTTATTGCATTTTTGAAAGATGGAGATGAGTTAAAGAATCTATACTCGTCAGAATCAGTTAAATTCAAAATAATTAAATAGAGTTACTATCAAATAAAAATGCCCGACCCCGAGTAATCAGGATCGGGCATTTTTATTTAACGCCAATCGCCATACATTACAAATGCACCCCAATAAAATGGATGTACATATTTAGGATCCTTACTTAATGTGGCTTGTGCTTTTCTTAATGCATCGGCTTTTCCCATTGTTTGGAGATTAGTATAGAATTCCTTCATTAAGATACTGGTAGCATTATCATCAACACTCCATAGAGAAGCAACAACTGTTTTTACATTATTGATCAGGAAGGAATTAGCTGGAGATACATACCATCCTTTCTTTAGTTCCTGCGAAATAGCAGTCTCACAGGCAGAAAGGGTTACTAATTCGCAGTCTGTGATGTCAAGGGATTTTACTTCCTCAATAGTAAGTTTACCATCCTCCTGATTAGTTGCTGCAAATTTTAAATAGGAGTTTTTGAAATTGGTATAATCCAAAATGCCATGTGTTGCAAAATGAACGTACTTATTATTGTTTAGACTTGATTTCGCTTTTTCTTCTGTTGCTGCATCTTCCGTTAAAATTGTTGCTTTTGGAACGATCTTGCCAATTGCAGTTACTTCTGCTCCAGCACTTGGCAGACTCTTATCTGGATTGCCAAAAGCTGTAAATGATTCAAAATTTTTACTTGGGGTTCCTGATTCCAAGAAAATGTCGAGTTTGCTGGTATAGAAAATACTATAGTCCTCCACTAAGAAATGAAATGAACTATCTGGCATTCTTTGTCCCAAACATTGAAATGGAATATTGGTGAGCCTGCCATTAGGTATGATACATAATTTCTTTTTGCCTTGAATATCAGGTAGTACATCTTTAATTAGTAAGCTATACAGTTTCTCGGATGTTTCAATAAAACTCACACCAGTTACCGGTTTTCTTTCACGTAAAACGGTTGATCTAAGTTGCAATGTACTTGTTCCAGATGCTTTGCCGGGTAGATTTAAAAGACCGATATACTGACTAATCGTTGTGTTGATATCATCCTTCATATCAATTACTTTGATCCCGATTTTTTCATTGGTAACAGAAAAAATCAGTAACTGATTATCATTGATCAGATATAACAATGCAGCCACATCGTTGGGTAATTTGCTTTTGTATTTTTTGAATTCTTCAGGATTGGCATTCTTTTTAAAATATTCCGATAGATCAGGATAAGCATCTATCAACTGTTGAATATAATTTAAGTATTCTGTTGATGCAACACTTCGCTTTTTATAAAGCGATTCAATTTGTTGGGAACTCTGTTGATTTTCAGGTTTGGCTTTTAAGTCGGTAATAGCTTTGTCAATTGCATTTTGTTTCTGAAGTAGCGTAGCTGCCGTATTAACCGCTGTTGCCTTTTCTTTGTTACTCTCACTAACAGCAACGCCTCCCAATTTGTCTTTTAATGCGGCACTATTGCTTTTATTTGCATAGAACCAAGCTTCCTCTGTCTTGTTTTCTTTGGCGAGAGCCGCAACTAATTTGCTATATAAATCAACTTTTTTCTCGTCTGAATTATATTTCTTCTTTGCCTCTTCGCCTCCATATAAGTTGCCTATTTTATTTTCAACTAATGCCACTGCCTCTTTGAAAAGCAAGATGGCACTATCTGTTGCATTATTTTGATAATGGTATAGCGCTAGTTCATATTGGGTTTCCCAATCAAATTTGCTGATTTTATATTTCGCACTAGTGGTTACTGCAGCTGACAAATTTAAATATGATTCTTTGCTGTTATTTAAAGCGAGAGCTGTTTTTCCAGCGTACATTGATGCTTCAACAATGCGCTCTATTTCTCCTGTTTTAACGGAAAGTTCTTTAGATAGTTTAAGGTATTTTTCGGCTTCTGAAAATTGCTTTTTGCTATAATAAAGTTTACCCAAAACCACTGCAATGCTACTGGAAATGCGTGTTAATTGTTTTTTCTGTGCTAAGGGAAGCAATGCTAACAAGCTAGTTTCTGCACTCGCTGTATTTTTTAAGTAAAAATCACATTCGGCTATATTTTCCTTGATAATGATCGCTGTCTCATCAACTATTCCTGGTAAAAGTTTTTCTTCCGCCTTTTTGAATGTGCTCATTGCTTTTTCGTAGTCAGTTTGCAAGTAATAAACATTGGCAATATTGTTTATGGTAGTTGCTCTTGCCGATTCGATTTTTTCGGAAGCGTAAATACTATCAGCCTTGCTATATGCTTCTACACTTTTGGCATACTCACTGGTGGCACTATATAAAATGCCACGATTGATATAGGCATTTGCTAATGAAATAGTACTTCCGGTACTATTATACAAAGCCATAGCAGTATCATTCGCTGCGAATCCGTTTTTAAATTCTCCCTGTATCTCATAGACATAAGAAAGTCCGTTTAAAGCATCTCCCTTTAATAATTTATTTGAAACGCTATCTGCTAATGAAATACTTGTTTTTAAATATTTTTCTGCGAGTTCGAAATTTCCTTTTGAAATATTGAGCCAACCTAAATTAGGTATTCCTTTGGCATATTCAATTTTATTACCAGTGGAATCATAAATTTTTAAAGACTTTATAAAGTATTTTTCTGCTTCATCAAATTCCAATTGTTGCATTGCTGAGTTTGCAATTCTTGAGTAGATAAAAGCTAGGTCTTCTGGGTTATTAGTTTTTTCGGCAATTAATAAAGCCTCTCTGAATAATTGGTCCGCCTCTTTTATATTGTTATTTCTGGTTGCTAAAACGGCAAGGTTGGCGGTACTATAATATTCATTTACTTGGTCGCCCGTTATCTTACAGAGCGCCCTGCATTTTTTATAGTACAATACCGATTTTGCAGTATCATAATAAAATGAGGCATCTGCAATATTATATAATGCAGAGACCTGAACTTTTTTAGTATTTAGATTTTCTGCGTATTTCAATGCCTTCTGATAGTATTCTACTGCTTTCTCATAGTTCTTATCGTTTTTATATACCTCGCCAACATTATTTATATTCTCGATAATGGAACTACTATCTTTAATAATACTGTAGTAATAAACAGATGAATCATAAGCACTCAATGCCTTAACTTTTTCTCCCGTTAACTTATACAAGTCGCCCAACTTCTCCCAAGAAAATGCCTGCCTTGAATTTTGCTTGGCAATTTTTCCATATTCAATAGCTTTTTGATGGTTACTTATTGCCTCCGAATGTTTGCCTAAATTCCAGTATGACTGAGCTAACATTGATTTTGCGTAGCTAGCATTTTCAAAATCTTTTTCATTTAATATAATAGGAATGGTGCTTTCATAAATTTCTATGCTCTTTTTATAATTTCCCATTTTAAAATTAGAATGGCCAATTCGGTTGGTAATAAGTGCAACTGAAACTGATTTTCCAAAATCCTCGTAGATGGCTATGGAAGAATCAAAATAGGGAAGCGAACTTTTGTAATTTGCTTGATAAGTATAGGAACGCCCCATGTATTCATAGGCCCTTGCTAGATCGTTTTTTGACTGATAATTATTTATGGCCTTACTTATAGCGATAGAGTTTGTAAAATCTACAAGCGCCTCCTTGTAATTACCAGCTTCAAAATCGATCCGTCCAGTGTAATCATGTAGTTTTTGCAAAAAATACAAGTTGTTTTCTTTTGACAAATTGGATTTTACTTGATGTAGTCTTTCTGCAATAACTAAACTATTATTCTTTGCATCTGCATAATTTGCAAGTTTATATAAGCAAAATATTTTTTTGAAAGAAGCATGCATTTCATCGAGATAATTATAAGATGCTTTTGCAAGTTTTATAGCTTGGTCACAAAGTGGAATTGCTTCCGAATATTTTTCTTGAAATTGAAACCATTCTGCCTTACTAACTAATAAGCTGGCGATTGAAGCAGTGTCTTTGATTGTATTGGCAACATCAAACCCAAAATCAAGCAACTCCTTTGCTTTTGAATAATCACCGGCACCGATCAGGTCTTTTGTATCGTTACCTAAATTGTCGATCATTCTCTCTGCAATTATGGATGCCTTATTTGCAATTGCATATTTTTTAAATTCTTCCGGAGAATTTCTTAGTTCATATAAGGCATCTTGCAATTCTAGTGAACTGGTAAGTCCCTTATTTAGTACCCAAGTGGCAAATGTTTCACTTGATTTCCAGGTAGTGCCTATATATTTTCCTGGATAAGAATATACAAATTGAAGAAAATGCCGCACATCAGCAGCACTCACATCTCTCATTACTTCTATGGCCGACTTCCCCTTGTATCTTCCTGATTCGATTGCTTGATTGATAGCATGTGTTTTTTCGAATTTGTCTTTAACTAATTCATATACTTCTTTTACATCTTTTACAATTTTAGACGTTATACTATCTTCTATTTGCTTACTATCGTTTTTGTATAAATAATTTGGAGTAGTGTATTTCGCTCCATCTATATCCTTAAATTGAATATTTAGTAAACAGAGGTTATAATAAATGCTGTGGTATTCTTTTTTGGGTAAAGTAATATTAACTGTTACTAAATCTCCTTTTTGAACTGAATCTTTGGAACTATTCTTGGTGTTTAATGTAATAATTACCGCGCTAGTATCTTTTTGCAGGTAAAAAACTTTGATATAACCCAATTCAGTGAAACCGGATCTTCCGGACTTTTCATTGTATACACTTCTACACCGCCCTAGCATGCCTTTTTCAA
>CAIJLK010000048.1 GCA_903821465.1 uncultured Bacteroidota bacterium
ACCTGTATAAATTATACTTATGAAACTGATTATAATTGATGACGAGCCGCTAGCAAGGAGTTTAATTATAGAATACCTCAGCAATTTTCCAGATTTGCTGTTGGTACAAGAATGTGGAGATGGTTTTGAGGCACTCAAAGCCATCAATCAACATAAACCTGATCTGATATTTCTCGATATTCAAATGCCCAAGATCAATGGATTTGAATTGTTAGAGCTCATCGAAAATCCGCCTTCAGTAATTTTCACAACAGCTTTTGAAGCCTACGCTATTAAAGCTTTTGAAGCACATGCTATTGATTATCTATTAAAGCCATTTAGCCGAGATCGATTCAATAAGGCCGTAGAAAAATGGCTGCAACAAAAAAACAATACAATTCAAAATACCGAACCTTTATTAGAAACTATTGCAGCAGGTACGGGACACCATCACAGAATTGTATTAAAAGAGAATGGCAAAATCAAGATCATTCCTACACAACAGGTGCAGTATCTCGAATCAGCAGACGATTATGTAAAGATTCATACTGCAGAAGGAGCTTATTTGAAAAACAAAACAATGCAGTATTTCGAAACGCATTTAAGCGAACAGGATTTTGTTCGGATCCATCGATCTTATTTAGTGAATATTCAATTAATTAACCGCCTGGAACCTTACGAAAAAGATAACCATCTAGCAATCCTTAGTACTGGCCAAAAACTACCAGTAAGTAAGTCAGGATATGCGAAATTGAAGCTAGTACTGGGTTTGTAAATGAAAAAATGACCATTATCATTGGAAGTATCCTATGAATTGCGTTACTATGCAGTTCAAATTCACTTGAAGGATATGGCAAATAATAATTACAATATAGAGGGACTAACTGACAAAGAAGTTGCTGAGGCAAGGGCAAAATTTGGCCATAATGCACTTGACTACAAAAAAGAAAACGGATTTATTGATGCAATAAAAAGTCTGGTAAAGGAACCGATGGTTGTGCTTTTATTGGCTGCATCAATCATCTATTTTGTAAGTGGCAAAACTGGGGATGGCATTTTCTTATCCTGTGCAATTGTATTGGTTGCTACCATTTCGTTATACCAAGATTCCAGAAGTAGAAATGCATTAGAAAAATTGAAAACCTTTTCTGAACCACATTCTAAAGTGATTCGGAATGGAGAACTGATCGAGATCAAAAGTGAGGACTTAGTTGTAGGTGATTATTTAATGATAGAAGAAGGTGGTTCCATTCCAGCAGATGGAATTATTGTGAGATCAAATGATTTTTCAGTTAATGAATCTGTTTTAACAGGCGAATCATTCTCGGTTTATAAAGATGCAAGCAAAGCGGATCCAAATATTTTTCGCGGCACTACAGTTGCCAGCGGCTTAGCCATCGCCAAAATATCAGCAACAGGTAATGAAACCAAGTTGGGTAAAATCGGAAAAAGCTTAGAAAGTATTGAAGAAGAAAAGACACCACTTGAAAAACAGATTTTCAATTTTGTAAAGAAAATGGTGATTTTAGGTGCGGTAGTCTTTGCAATTGTTTGGCTGATTAATTACCAACATTCAAAAGATGTTCTCGATAGCTTACTCAAAGCATTGACCCTTGCTATGAGTATTTTACCAGAAGAAATTCCAGTTGCATTGGCCACTTTTATGGCATTAGGTGCTTGGCGGTTAATGCAGATGGGAATCATTGTGAAACAAACTAAAACTGTTGAAACTCTGGGTAGTGCCACCGTTATTTGTACTGATAAAACGGGTACACTTACTGAGAATAAAATGAGCCTTGCAAAGGTTTTTGTTATCTCAGAAAATAAAATAACTAAGTTGACAGAAGGTATGAGTTCAGCAGAAAAAGAACTGATCAAAATTGCCATGTGGGCTAGTGAACCAATTCCTTTTGATCCAATGGAACTGGCATTACACGAATCCTATCTTAACAGCATCACAAATGACGAAAGGCCCTCCTACCATATGATTCACGAGTATCCGTTAAGCGGAAAGCCTCCTATGATGACACATCTTTTTGAAAACGAAGGAGGTAATAGAATCATTGCTGCAAAGGGTGCTCCAGAAGCAATTCTGAAAGTTTCCAAATTAACCACAATTGAAATTGATGCAATACAAAAAGCAATTGAATCATTTACTAATGAAGGTTTCCGCGTTCTATGTGTAGCAGATACTATTTATACTGGCGATGATTTTCCAGTTACCCAGCAGGAATTTGAATTTTCATTTAAAGGGGTATTAGCCTTCTATGATCCACCTAAGAAAAATATTGGTGAAGTATTAAAGCATTTTTATGATGCTGGAATTAATGTTAAAATCGTAACAGGCGACAATGCTGCAACTACTGCCTCCATTGCAGAACAAGTTGGGTTCAGGGGATTTGAAAAAACAATTACAGGCGATGAATTGATGCATTTATCGGATGAAGCCCTGCAATCGAAAGTGAAAGAGACCCAGATATTTACCAGAATGTTTCCTGAAGCAAAACTCAGAATTATCAATGCACTTAAAAGTAATAATGAGATTGTTGCAATGACTGGAGATGGTGTGAATGACGGACCCGCTTTGAAAGCTGCACATATTGGTATTGCAATGGGTAAAAAAGGAACAGAAATAGCCAAGCAGGCTGCCTCTCTAATTTTGATGGAAGATGATTTATCAAAAATGGTTGATGCCATTGCAATGGGTAGAAGAATTTATACCAATCTAAAAAAAGCCATCCAATATATTATCTCTATTCATATACCGATTGTACTAACCGTTTTTTTACCACTTGCTTTAGGATGGATCTACCCCAATATATTTAGTCCGGTTCATATTATTTTTCTAGAATTAATCATGGGACCTACCTGCTCTATCATTTATGAAAATGAGCCAATGGAAAAAAATACTATGAAACAAACACCTAGGGCTTTGAGTAATACTTTTTTCAATTGGAAAGAATTGACTACAAGTATCATTCAGGGTCTTATGATTACAGTTGGAACTATGGTAGCTTACCAATATGCCGTGCATCAATTATGGGATGAAGCAACCACAAGAACTATGGTATTTACTGTATTAATTGCTGCCAATATATTACTAACATTAGTAAATCGATCTTTCTATTACTCCTTGTTCACAACTATGCAATATAAAAACAACCTGGTGCTGGTGATTATCCTTATAACTATGGCCATTACAGCCATATTGATTTTTGTACCGACTTTGACTAACTTTTTCGAATTTGCACAATTAACTATCAATCAAATATTGATTTCAATGGTAATTGGATTTAGTTCCGTTATCTGGTATGAGCTAATTAAATGGCGCAAAAGACTCTTACGCAGAAGGAAATAAATGACAAAAGCGAAATTGATTAAAATGTTACATGAAAAATCAAAAAAATAATCGTTTTTTACCAGTCTAATCCTTGATTATCAGTTCAATAACTGAGAACACATTTTCAAACCTTAATAAGACAAATGCTGGAAAAAACTGTATTTCGAACGCTTGATGCAATAAAGCATACAGTGATTTATGTTGGCGATGAAAATGCAAATATTGTGTATATCACTCCTTCAGTTGAACATTTGCTAGGATTCCCAACTGAAAATTATTATAAGGAAGGCTTTTGGGTGTCTTTAATGCACCCAGACGATCGCGTTATTTTAAACGACTTCTTTACTCGAATCGATGAAATCAATGAATTCAAAGTAACTATCAGATTTAAAAAATCAGATGGCTCCTATCAATCCATCATCAACTCTGGAACCATTGTAAGAGAGGATAATAAATTTGTTTCCATCACTGGGAATCTAAAGAAACTAAAAGAAGATGAAAGCAATAAAACTGTACTAGATATTAGTTCTTCTTATTCAGAATTATTACTCGACAATATTGGACTTATTTTTTACGCGATCGACAGGGATTTTCGAATTGTGGCTAAGAATAAATTATTCGATAAATTTGTTTGGGAGAGGGATAAAATAATTTATAAGATTGGAGACAGTATTTTTCATCCAAAAATTCCAAAAAATATTGTAAAGGAGTATACAAAGGCTTATCAACATTGTATGAGCAATGGCTTTTTTACAATGCTCTTTCCGGGCGAGGATCGAGAATATGAAATAGCATTTTCACCTATTTTAATGAAAAATACGGTAGAAGGTGTTTCTGTTTTTCAGTTTAACAAATCATCTGACAGAAACTTATTAAATACTGCATCCTACCTAAGTAATGCTATAGAGAACAAAGGAATTGCAGCACAAGAGCTTATTTATACACTAGATAAGGATTTCAAATTTATTTCCTTTAATGAACCATTTAGCAAACTATATTTTAGTTTCTTGAATAAATATCCAATTAATGGACAATTAAATGAGTTCATCCACGGAGATTCTATTGTTAGCATCAACCTAAGAAACTGGTATTCGAAAGCGCTCAATGGTGACAATATTGATACCGTGCTCTATCTAGGCGACCAGATTATTCATTTAAAAATCACTCCTAACTATACTACAAACCAAGAAATTTGTGGCTTAACTGCCATAAATAAAGACATTACAACGCTCAATGAATCACAAAAAAAACTGATAGAGAGTGAGGATAAATATAAATATGTGGTAGACCACATAACGGATATTGTATTTCAAACCGATCAGCAAGGATTCTGGAGTTATCTTAATAATGCCTGGAAAAACATCATGGAATATGAGATTGCTGAGTCGGTAGGCACTTTATTTTTTAATTACTTACACCCAGACGATGTTGAAAGAAATCAGATCCTTTTTACTCCTCTAATTAATAGAGAAAAGTCTTATTGCACACACGAGATAAGATATATTACTAAATCGGGTAACATAAAATGGATCAGGGTTTATGCAACACTTCTTGTTGATAAGGAAGATAATATCATGGGTACCACGGGTACTTTAAAAGATATTACTTTGGAAAAAGAGAATAGCTATCGTTATGAACTATTATCAAAGAATGTGAACGACCTTATTTGTCTTTTAGAAACTGATGGAACATTCCTTTATGTATCACCCTCCTTTTCTTCCATATTAGGATATACTTTGGAAGAATTAACAAGAAAAAATATCAAAGAGTTCTTACACCCAGAAGATAAGGAATCGATTTTCAGTTTTTCGAATGATCAAAATTCATCAAAGAATCTGGTCACTTATACTACCTTCCGATTTAAAAATAAAACAGGAGGCTACCATTGGATTGAAACCAATGCTAAAGTTTTTTACGACGATTTTTACGGAAGAAAATTGATCAATTCTTCTTCACGTATCATTGATGAAAGAAAGATATTGGAGCAACAGTTAATCAATTCTTTACAAAAGGAAAGAGATCTGAATCAGCTGAAATCGAAATTTGTAAGTATGGCTTCGCATGAATTCAGAACGCCAATGACAACAATCAAAACAAGCGCTGAGCTTGCTGCACTTTATTTAGACAATCATTCCGAATCGAATATAGCAAAAGCGAAAAAACATATCCATACTATTGACGGAGAAATTGATCGGCTTTCTGTATTGATCAATGATATTTTGCTTTTGGGTAAGATTGAATCTGAAACATTCAAACTAAATAGAGATGAACAAGATATTATTCAGATTCTTAATGAAGTCATCAAAAAACAAAATGGCTTACAGGACGATAAAAGAACAACTAAATTAGTGGTGATAGGCAACCCCCAACTAATTGAAATTGATAAAAATTATATTGATTTGATCTTCGACAATTTATTATCAAACGCCTTTAAATATTCTAAAGAAAAGAGTTCGCCAGAAATAAAGTTGCAATTTTTACCTGAAGGAATTAAAGTGTTGATTAAGGATTATGGCATTGGCATACCTGAGGTTGAACAGGCTCAAATGTTTAAATCGTTCTTCAGGGCTTCTAATGCACAAAATTTAAAGGGTACGGGAATTGGATTGGTCTTAGTTCATTATTTCATTGATCTGCATCAAGGCAATGTAGCATTTGAAAGTATTCAAAACGATGGGACTACATTTACTATTTCACTTCCTTATCATGCCACTAAAGAATAAGAATTAAAAAATTATTTAAGCCAAACTTTAATAGCATCTAAGAGTTCTTTCGATTTGAATGGTTTAAATATATAAGCGTCTGCACCAAAACTCAATGCAGCATTTAATTCCTCTGTCTGTGCCAAAGCCGTCAAAAAAATAAAGGGAGTGCCGGCAATGGTTGAAGAATTAATAGCTTTTAATACCCCCATTCCATCAATTATGGGCATCATCATATCGCAAAAAATAAGATCCGGCTTTTCTGACACTGCAACCCGAATGCCTATTTCTCCATTCTCAGCCTCTAACACACTGTAATAGTTCAATTCAAGAATCTCTACAATTGATTCCCTGATTTGTTTTTCATCTTCAATAATTAGAATCTTATAACTCATTTAGCAAAATTGAACAATTACTCCAAAGAGAATTTTTTAATTACAAAATGGGAAAGTAGGATAATTTAGTTGTACAAATCAGCTTTATATCATAATTGATTATTAAATGCTATGAAAATTAGCCGCACTAAAATTTGCCTATAATTCGCTACATGTTGCCGATTCCGTATGTCGAGTTAATTAATATAATCAATAATTTTATATAACAATAAAATAATACATACAACTTCTTATAACCCCCCATCTTGATTGTTGAAAACAAAAAAAGCAGTAAGTTAAAAACTGCTTTTTTTATCGCTAAAAATCATTTTTATCTTCGAATTGCTAGCCCTTTTTCTACTAACCTGATTGTCCAAAAATCATCCGCCCGATTCGTATCTGTGGTATAAGCATAAGGCATGTAAAAATATCCCTGATCACCCCATACATTACTCCAAGAGTTTCTAACCAAAAATACTTTCTTATTGTCATCATATCCAACAGCCATCACAGCATGTCCACCTAATCTTTTTTCGCTTGATTTAGGCATTGGCATGATGCCATTCTTTCCGATTGACTGAAAGCTCTCAAAAACCGTAAACCCAAAAACAAATGGGAATCCTTCAGCTAAACAGGACTGTAATTGAACAAGACTGGCATTATTCAATCGCATATAACTCAATACCTGATTAGTGGCCGCTTTTTTATACAAGGCTGCAGGAGGTTTGGCAGTGAACTGTGGAATAATATAGGGCCAGTCCTTTTCATTGCAAACACCCTCAGTATTCATCGTTTTAATTCCGTCACGAATATATGCGCCACTATCTGAAAGTATCGTATTGATCAACACCCGTTCATTATAATATATAAAGAGGCGGGAAGGAATAAAATTAGGGATCAGCTGTTTTTTCTGACCAAACTGAAATGCCCCTCCTAATGCGTTGGCTGTACAACTTCCAAGAGCACCCTGGTCATATACAGGCGGACATTTTGCTCTAAGATCAACTTTAGCTGGTAATTTTCTCATTACCAACATCGGAGCGGAATACAAGAGATCGCGGTGATCCGGAAGATCCGGCAGCCACCCAAATGAATAATGCTTGGTTTGTTTTTTTGACTTAGCCATAGCTGTTGTTTTAGGTTAATAAATACCATTAGGATTATTAACAAACATAGCGGCTACGATTTTTGGATAAAACAGTTAAGTCACGGTTTTTTACTTGGGTGATTCGAGCATAAGTTTAGGAGCAAAACACCTTTTTAATTAGGAAAGGATGGTAGAACTAATTTTTTTGAATGACTGCAATCGATCCATTTTCAGAGACTTTCAGTTCAATAATAAATTCGGGAACTAACCCTTCCTCCTTACTATGCGACACATACAAAATGGCCGAACTGCTTTCCTTTGCAATTTGCTGTATCATACGAATGATCAATGCAGCACCTGCATCGTCTAAACTGGCAGTGGGTTCGTCTAATATTAATAATGGTGGATGTTTCACCATGGCCCTTGCAATTAATACCATACGCTGTTGTGCCAGTGGTAAAAATTGAATGGGTTTATTTCGAAGATGATATAGACCCATAAAATGCAGCCATTCACCTGCCAATCGCAATTGCTGGTCGCTCGGTACTACATACAAACCAATAGAATCATTAAAACCCGAGATGATCATTTTTTCAATACTATCGAGTCTGCTGAAATGTAAAATGATGGAAGAATTAAAATAGCCGATATTCTTTTTAATATCCCAAACAGTTTCACCCGAACCCTTTTTGCGGCCAAAGAGATATAATTCCTGTCCATACCCTTTGGGATTATCCCCACTAATTAGCGAGAGCAAAGTGGATTTGCCGGATCCATTCGGACCCACCAATTGCCAAAATTCACCCTCTTTGATGGTCCACCCAATATTTTGAACGATTGGCTTTTCCTCATAAGAAACAGAAATACCCTTCATTTCAACCAGGTTTCCTGGCATGGGTGGATAGGATTTAATCGGCTGAGGCAGGGGAAAATGGGTTGGGTTCAGTTCCCGAGCATCAAGCCACTGGTTCCATAAGGCAGAACTTTCGAATTCGATCAGTTGGTTATTATCAAACACGAACCACTGGTTAATAAAGGGCAATGCGTCTTTTCTGCGATGTAACAATTGAATAACCAGCTTCGTCTGGGCGATCAAACAAATGGTTTCTTGGATCGAAGCCTGACCAGCAATATCAATATGGTCGTATAATTCATCCAACAAAAAATATTGGGCCTGCTTAAAAATTAATTGATGTAACAGTGCCCTTTTTTGTTCCCCGCTCGACATCTGGTGAAGGGGTCTTCGATACTCCGATTCTAATGCGGCGCCTCCATGCAGGAATTCTTCCTCAAGAAATTGCTGAAGGGAGCGATCCGAAAAAATTGCAGGTTTAAGGGGTTTCAGATCAAGGCCTGCTAATAAAATCTTTCCAGTTGACAAAGATTCGATAAGGGTATTACTATCAGATGCTTGCGTTAGATAAATGCCTTTATGCTGCAATGAAATCATACTGTAAATTAAACAAGAATGCTGAAAACAAATTTAAAGCAATAGTTTCGCCGCAAATTGCAGGTCTGCCCAACAGCAGATTCCTAGCATCAACTTAAGCACAAACTATGAATAGAATTTTGAGATACAGAAAACTGATGGGTGTAGAAGAGAACGCCGCATTGCAGGAACTGAAAACCATGTACCGGACTTTGATGAAAGACTGGCATCCCGATAAATTCCACGACAACCATGAAAAAAAATTGGAGGCCGAGGATAAGAGCAAGAAAATTATTGAAGCCTATCATTTTTTAGTAAGCATCGCCCCTGAGACAAGAGAGTTGTTGAAAGCCGCATATGAGGAAACAACTTCAAAGGCTTCAATCGATGATTTTGAATTCAAGTCAGAAATTCTTAGGATCACATTTTCTGATGGGGTTATCTACGAATACTTTGGGGTACCAAAAGCCATTTATGTAAAACTGGTTAATTCTGAAACTCCGGGTCGTTTTGCAAGACGACATATTTACGATACCTATTTATATAGGAGCACCACAAAACAAGTAGCTCCAGAATAGTATCAGATAATAATATTAAGTACATGCTGCAATTGATTGATTTTAAATTAATTAGTTGCAGCATTTTTTATTCCTCGCTATCTACAATTGTTCCATAATCGATCAGTAATTCTTCTCCGCAGGCGATATCCCTGATCGCTTCAAAGTATACCCCGTCATTTACAGAGATGATATTGGGCTCATCAGCGTGGTTTAAGAAAATAACGATGTCGAGCTTCTTAAAGCCATAGTCAGGCAGGTAGTAAAAGTCCTCA
Source organism: uncultured Bacteroidota bacterium (assembly GCA_903821465.1). Lineage (GTDB taxonomy): Bacteria > Bacteroidota > Bacteroidia > Chitinophagales > Chitinophagaceae > Sediminibacterium. Next base: position 9,744 of record CAIJLK010000048.1, read on the forward strand.
TCAAACAAACAATGCGTTTCCACTAAGTTCTTGGAATGTGGAGGGAGGGCGTCGACTTCTAACCTGCTCACTTTGATCCATTCGCCCGATTCTTTTGAGAAGATATCCTTGGTTCCTTTGGGAATATCCCTGATTGCAAACACCCCAATCCCATGAATCAGGGAAGGTTGTATCATTGCATAAGTAGAATGATGTAATTCATTCATTAACTGTAACTTGTCCATTCTATTGAAACTTTAATTACAAATAATTAATTACCAAACTCTAATTTTTTAGCCTTTTTTCACCCTTTTTACCGATGTTAATAACTCAATCTTAACCCCAACTGCCATTATTGCAGACTACTTTTCTAATTTCTACATATTACAATATAAGAATATCATTATCAATGACTTATAGAAGTATATTTAAACTTAAACTATCATATTTGTAATAATCCGGCTTTATACAATGTATTGACTGGTTTATTGTCCCAGAACAGCTCAAAGTCCTCCAATCCTGCAGATTCATAATCAGCTTTTACTGCCTGCAAGTTCCATTGCTGGGGATTTGAAATCTTCCATTCCTTCAAGATCTTAACCAGCCAAGCACCTTTTTCGGGGTCCACACTGATGCTATGGGTACTCTTAAGTGTCTGAAAATTGATCGACAGAACTTCCCAGCTGCTCCCCTTTTTCGACTTTTGAACGATCTCTGAATGGGGTTCTTTTCCCAGCCAGACTATTTTGGGGTTCAAATTTTGCGAGATCTCAGGTTCTTCAACGGCCCTTTTTATGTAGTCGGGAGCCACCGTAGTCTTAGGGATTTTGAACTCGAACCAGTCCTTCAAAGGAAAATCTAGGCAGGTTCCATGCATATAATTCAGGAGTGCTTTCTTTAAACCAAAGCCAAATAGCTCATGGTCGGCCCCGGTTGGATCATCGTGTTGAATATCGTTATTGGCAAAAGTTCCGATGGTATTGGTCTGTTTTCGAACCTGGTATTTGTCGGGATTTAAGCCAACGGGACTATGAGCGGTCATAGTAAACAGGTGCCAAAAGGCTGATTGCAGCACTCCGGTTTCGAATAATTGTCGCACCATTTCGAGCGAATCGATGGTTTCCTGTTCGGTCTGGGTGGGGAATCCATACATCAAATAAGCATGTACCATGATCCCCGATTCGGTAAAATGTTTGCAGACTTTAGCAACCTGACTTACCGTAATTCCCTTATCGATCAGTTTCAATAAACGGTCCGACGCCACTTCCAATCCCCCACTTACGGCAATACAACCTGCTGCTTTTAATAGTAGACAAAGGTCTAACGTGAAGCTCTTTTCAAACCGCACATTGGTCCACCAACTCACCACAACTCCCCTCCTGATAATTTCAATAGCCAATGCTTTCATCAGCGAAGGCGGGGCTGCTTCATCTACAAAATGAAACCCATTCTGTCCGGTTTGAGCAATCATTTCCTCCATTCGATCTACCAAAAGGGAGGCCGCAATGGGTTCATAATTTTTAATATAGTCCAGCGAAATATCGCAAAAAGTGCACTTGCCCCAGTAACATCCATGAGCCATGGTGAGTTTATTCCAGCGCCCATCACTCCAAAGGCTATGCATCGGGTTCATCACTTCAATAGCAGAAATATATTTATCAAGCATCAGATCGCTATAGTCCGGCGTTCCTACCTGACCCTGTTTATAATCGGCGCAGCTGCTATTATTAATATAGACAACTTTCTTATCAACGAGGGTAAAAGCCCTCTTCAATTCCTCGATGGCTCTTTTGCCATTCAGGTATTCCCACAAAATTTCTAAAGGAGCTTCTCCATCATCGAGGGTAATAAAATCATAGAATTCAAATACACGTGGATCGCTCAAGGAACGCAATTCTGTATTGGCGAAGCCCCCACCCATGGCCACTTTTGTGTTGGGGTAGTTTTTCTTGACCCATTGACCACAGCGCAAAGAAGTATAGAGATTACCCGGAAAGGGAACTGAAATTGCCAGCATACCCGGCTGAATAGCAGCCATTTTCTTTTGCAGAATCTCTATTAAGATAGTATCTAAATAAGTGAGTGGCTTTTGTAAAGCAGCATAGAGATTATCGAAACTATTAGCTGAACGGCCGAGGCTTTCTGCATATCTGCTAAAGCCAAAATGTTCATCAACCGTTTCTTTGATCAAGTCGCTCAGATCCTCGAGGTACATAGTAGCCAAATATTTTGCCTTATCCTGTGTACCCATCGAACCAAAGGCCCACTTCAAATCATCGGCCTGCGCAAACCTGCTTGCTTCGGGAAGGAATCCCCGTTTACTAATTAAGTGTGCCAGGGTATTCAGTTTCCCTTGTAAGAATAGGATCACATCGTTGATGGTTCTGATATAATCCTCCTTAAGGCTAAGGATTCGCGCAATATTGGGCGAATGAATCTGATTCTTATGATCAATTTCTAGAAATAGTTTTTCTAATCCTTCCTTTGAAAAAACAGCAATCGTTACTTCAATGCCTAGATCGGCCTGAACAGCAGGGATCTTTTTAGTATTGAAAAAACCTTTCAAATAGGCTGTTGCCGGATAAGGGGTATTGAGTTGTGTAAATGGGGGTGTTATCAAAAAAATGGGTGACTGCAAGACGACTGATTTATCTGCCAAATGTACTACACAATAAAATAAATAAGTGGTTATACAGATCTCCGATTCTTTCCATGAATAATGCGTATTATAGTAAATATATGCCCTATGAAAGATTGCATAGGGATATTGAAATGATAAAAGACGCCGGGATCAAAAAAAATACCCCCACCCGAATACTCGAGAGGGGGCATTTTTAATAGCATTCAATTTGTTATTGTTTAACTTCCTTGATCCGAACTCCTTTTGCATCAAACATTCCCATTAGGCTGCCTTTCACATTATCTGCATCAACAGGTTCCAATGGCAGGTTTAAATCATATCCAGCAGCTGTAAAAAATACAGTGATGGTTTTAGCTGCTTCCTCCACATTACTAATCTTAGAAATTTCTACCCCAGTAGTATCTTGAACTACACCAGTAAATTTTCCGTCTTTCTTTTCAATCACGAAGATCATTGTAACATCCCCATTGGGAGTTCCAAAAATGCTTACTTTCCATTTACCAGGAAAATACTCATCGTTTGTTTGTGATTTAGCGTTAAAACTCAGGAAAAGTCCCAGTACTAGGGTAAATAGAATGCTTAACTTTTTCATTGACATTAATTTTAAAGTGGGGTCTTTATTTTATGAAAATAAAAGATACAAGTAATTTATGATCCTTTAAAATTTTCGATAACTAATCTATTACTTTTGTTTTAAGCTAACAACTTTACGATCTTTTATATCCTGAATGTGACGGGCATTATCTCCCTCAATTTTTTCGATAGCTGCAATTTGTTCAGGTGAAGCTTCCAAGATATATTTTCCTACTAGCCAGTTAACAGTTTCAGAAAAAGGTGGCGTTGTTAAAGATCCTTTATAATTAAAATAAGTGACAGCTTCACTTTTAGGAATATCTCTGAATAGATCTTCTAAAACCACTTTTCCAGATTGAATGGCTTCTTTTTGGTGTTCTTCTTTGGGTATAGCATTAATAAACTGGTCAATAAATTTATTCGCTTTCCCCATTTTGAATAGAATTCCCACCACCATATATTGTGGCTTAGTTTTCATATTCGAATCGTTCAACACATTTACAAGATGCAATTCCATTGGGTATGTTACTCCATCCATTAAATGTTCAGAAGGTGTATGAAAATGAAATTGCTTGGCAAGATAGGTTTGGCCATCTTTTATTGTGGTGCTCCCCTCTTTAAAATCAATTTGTACAGTATGTCCCAAATTTTCAACTGCATTAATTTCAATATTGAATTTCAATGTCACTTTTTTTGTATTAGCTTTTGTAGTGCTAGCTGTTAATATATTAATAGGAGACTGTTCATTACCCTTATCAGAATGGGGCAATGCATAACCTTGTTCAAACTTAGTAGCAGCATCAGGAGCTTCTGATTTAATCAAATTTCCGCCACTTATCAATTTTAAAGAATCGCTAACTACAGGTTCATTTTTCTGAGTCTCCTTTTGAGGTTGATTACAAGACAAAGCAATAATCGCAAGAAACAAAACACCAGTTAATATCTTCTTCATATATGACAATTTTTAGGTATGAATATATAACAATTAGAAAAACATTAGAGGGAGCTCTTAAATAAAATAAAAAATCGGCTGATTACTTTAATTGCAATTTGAGAAAACTTACAACTTTGGATCTCACTTCATCTGCATCAAACATCACTCCATAATGCGGGGCCCCTTTTACAATGATCAATTCATTTTGAACGCCCACCGTATTTAACCAAGCACTTAACAATTTCGATTGTTTGGGGTCTACGCTTTCATCCTTTTCACCTTGAATGATTATAAAAGGAGGATCGTTTTTGTCAACATAAGTAATGGGACTCGCAATCTTAGCCAAATCGGGGCGAGCTAGTGGCGCTGCACCTAATAAAAGACCCTCTGGGGATTTTGCATCATCGGCAGTAGGAAATAATACCAATTCAGCTGGGCCATAAAAGTCTACCACTGCTTTGATACTAAATACTGTGCTACTACCCTTCATGAAAAAATTGGAAATATTATTATTCTTAGAGAGTCCAACCATATTTGCTAAGTGACCTCCTGCCGAAAACCCCATCACTGCAAATCGTTTGGGATCAAACCCATATTTGCTGGCATTATCGTAAAGAAATGAAATGGCACGATTACAGTCCTGCAAGTTTGCCGGGAAAATAGCTTCTGTACTAAATCGATAGTCGATCGAAGCAATAGCTATTCCATTACTTACAATCTCAGCCATGGTCTTGGTCATATAACCCATATCTGCATACTTGTCATTGCTTAACCAAGCACCACCATGGATCAATATCACTAAAGGAATTTTTCCTTTGGTATTTTTAGGTAAATAAAGATCTAATAAATGCTTTTGATCTGTATCGTTATTATAAGGAATATTCCCTTTTAGAATAGTTCCTGCAGGGAAAAATTGAATGTTTGGATTCGACTGACTGTAGCAAGCAGATGCTATTATAAAAAAACAGAAATTTAAAATACTTTTCTTCATATTTAACCAATATTGTTTTCTATTTAACTAAAATAATAACTGACTGCTTTGCAATTCTATTTCCATTAATATCAATTCCTGAAACACTTACAATATAAGCATCTGATGCAACAGAATTTCCATTAACCTTCCCATCCCATTTATCAGTTAGTTTGTTAGCACTAAAAATTAGTCGATTGTTTTTATCAAAAATTCTAAAGTATTCTAAATTAATAATATCAACATATTGCGGTTGATAATAATCATTGATTCCATCTCCATTGGGCGAAAAAGCAGTTGCTAAATAAATATCAGGTTGTGAAAATGCCCAAACTTCTTGTTTGTCATTCAAAACACATCCGGCTGAATCCACTATCTTAATTGAATAAATTAATTTTCCACCTGTGATACTAGAAAAAGGATCTTGTATTTGCGAATCGGATAAACCTGTAATTGGATTCCATTGATAACTCCTGCCACCATTTAAAGCATGAAGTTTCGTAGGTATCAATTTTACAGCATGAATAATTGGATAAACCGAATCTGCTCTAGGTGGTTTAACTCTAAAATTAATAGTTGTATCGGTAGATAAGAACGGACAGGTTGCACTATATGAAGTTAAATTAATTTTATAGGAGCCATAATTACTAAATACATGTTGCGGGTTCTTCAAAACAGCTGTTGTTGAATCTCCAAATTTCCATAAATAGGAACCAACAGAATCAGGATAATAAATAGACTTACTTATACTGGTAAATAATACCGGGAATCCCTGACAACTATCCATAGTAATAAAGGAAGAGGATGGATTGCCATATATCATTATCGATTTTGATATAGTATCCGTTACACAGCTACTATCACTACTTACCGTTAATCGTACTAGTTTTTTACCAGGCGTTTTATATACATATAAATTTGGAATTGGATTATTATTTGTGATGATCGTATCTCCATAATCCCATTTATAAGAAATCATTTTCGTGTTTCCGAAACCTACTAATGAATTATCAACTGCAATAGATGGTTTGGTAAGACAAGTATCTGCGATAGTAAAGTTTGCAGTTGGTTTTCCGAAATTTGTAAATGAATAGCTAATCGTATCAGAATAGCAGCCTTTAATATCCCTTATCGAATGTAGAATATTGTATTTTCCTGGATTTACAAATTGATAATTAGTTATTGCAGCATTTAATAAAGTGGTATTGTTTTCAACTACATGCCAATAATAATTGGAAATAGGAAAAATTGTATTGCTCGAATCTTTCAATGTAACTAATAATTTATTAGCGCAAGCTCCGATAGTATCGTATACATAACCTGATAAAGGATTATTTAAAGATAGTTTCGCTATAGGCACATTTGAGGATCCACAATTATTACCTAATTGTATTGCATAAAAACCAGTATCTACGATTGTAAATTTAGTAATGCCCATATTGAAAGCAACTTTACCCGGAATCAAGACACCATTTTTAAACCATTGATACCTTATCGAATCATCATTATTAATTAAATTAAAATTATTATGGTTCAACGAATAATTTGTGAGTTTACAAATTGTGTCACTAAATAAAACTTGATTAGACGATGGAATATTTCTGACTACTAAACTTGCTAATGCACTATTTATTGATCCACAACTATTACTGATAGCAACACGGTATTTAGCATTATCTAATGATGAAAATGAATTAAAGAGTAAGGAATCGTTTGACTGACCTACTATTGGAAGATTATTCTTATACCACTGATAGGTATTGGGTAAAAGTGAATACACAACGGGCTTTAAACTATACGCTGTATTTAGACATATTTTAGCACTATCAGGCATCGGAATAGTAATCAATGGCTTATCAGCAATTTTTAATTGTAGCTTATTGGAAGCTATAATTCCACAAGCATTTTGAACTATTGCATTATAAGATCCAGACGAAGAAGCATTTACAACTGGAATACTAAAGACCGAATTTAAAGCTCCAGTGATGATCTGATCATTATAATACCACTGGTATCCAACTTGCTCATTAGGTTTTAATTTAACGTTTACATTAAGATTTACGGTACCACCAGAACAAATATTTTGATCACCTGTTTGGCTTAGTATTAATGGTATGGTATTTACAGAAATAGCTTGCGATACAGTATCGATACACCCAAACATACTTTTTGCATATAGGTAAACATTAAAATCATTTGCACTTTTGTAGGAGTGAATTATTTGTGAAGTATTTCCGAAAACCCCATCCCCCAAATCCCAAACAATATAAGGCACGGAATTATCGGTAAGATTTACAATTGCATTATAATTAAAACTATTATTGGATAAACATTGAGCCAATGGTGACAATGTATTTATTTGTGCCAACGGTTTTGAACGTACCGTTAAACTTCCAATCCCACTGATTATAGTACCACATGCATTTGTAAGCGTTACAGAATACATGCCCTGATCTTTAATAGATGCATTGCCTACAATAAACTGAGAACCTGTTGCTCCCACAATTGCGTTTCCAGCCAAATTCCACTGGTAACTAAACGGAAAATTACTAGGATTCGAAACTAAAATACTATTTACAAAATTATTCCCTTCACAAATAGAAGCAGATATAGGTTGAGTAATAATTGTTGGCTTATCGGTAACAGCTAAATCAAACAATGCAACCTGACTAGTACCACAAGAATTAGAAGTTAGCAGTGAATATTTTCCTGAAGAAGAATTTGAAATAGTTGGAATTTGCAGCGCAACTGATTGAGCTGTTGAAACAGGAATATTTAAACCATTTAATACCCATTGATAAGTAGTATTTAAATCAATATTATTCAGCGCATTACTCAAATCAAAAATGGCCGAGGTTCCTACGCAAAGATTTTTATTAGCAATCCCTGTTTTTAAATTGATTACATCATTTACGGCGAGTTGAAATTCATTTGAACTAACAGATAGATTACAACTATTGCTGATGACAGCTTTATAAGTAGCATTATCAGCAGTAGTTAGTAAACCAATATTAAGTTGATTACTAATTACTGAAGGCATTAAAATGCCATTTTTATACCATTGGTAACTCAATTGATTATCTGCAGAACTAGCCAAAATTTGAGTTGAACTGCTATTCCCTACACATGCATTAACGCTAACGGGCTGTTTCGTAATTACAGGATTCTGAACAATCAAAACTTTAACTGTATTGGTAGAACTTAACCCACAAACATTACTTACCTGTAAAGCATATTGCCCTGAATCAACTAATTGAAGATTATTAATAGTAATGCTATTATCTGCCTGAACTCCTAATCCTGCATATCTCAACCCATCTTTGATCCATTGAAAACTTAATGGTAAATTATTATTTGTAGCTACAAGCGCTGCAGTTAAATTCAGCTGAGTACCAATACATTTTATTTGTGGACTGAGAGAACTAGCAAATACCGGCTTATTAACTACCGTAACTGGTATAGTATCATTTGCAACTCCACATACATTTGAAACTTGCACAATATAATTTCCTGAATTTGCAATTTGCAAGTTTGTAAGATTAAGCTGCAATTGCGTTTGTTGATTTAAAACAGTGGTATTTTGCATCCAGGTAACTGTGTAGGCAGAGCTCCTCTTTGACTGAAATTGCACATTAAAACGCAGATCACTATTAATACACAAACCATTTGTGCTAGATGGGATAGTTGCTAATGAGTTAATAATCGGGGCAGTTTCATCTGATATAAATACAATATTGCTATTAACAGTACCTATCGTGTTTTTTATCGCAACAAAATAATATCCCACATTAATATTCGAAAAGCTAGCAATATTATAGATTGCATTTGTTGCTCCTATTATAGATTGTTGGGGATCAGATGGACTTGCTTGGAAGTACCACTGATACATAGGATTCGACCCATCACCAGATATTGCAGCAGCTGCTAACGATACTGATTTGCCAATACAAACTTGTTGATCAATAGGTTGGGTAGTAATGATGGGGGCACTAACCATGGTAATATGATCTACATTACTCTTTACAGTTCCGCACCCATTGCTTACCAACACATAATAATCTCCCACATTTGCCAAAGACATATTACTAATGTTATACGTATTTGCAGTGGAACCTACAAGACTTGATTGAGATTGATACCATTGATAATTTATCACTGATGGTGTTCCATTACCAGTATTGGATGTGGCAGTTACCACTAAATTTGTGGATGGGGTGCCTGAGGCGATGGCTTGACTAGTGCTAATATTATTAGAAATAATGGGTGGTCCATTAATAATAATATTATTTAAAACGATTGGTGTAGAAGTACATCCCCCATTAAAAGCTTGAAGACTTACACTATAATTACCAACACTAGTAAATTGATGAGTAGAATTAATATTGTTATCAATGCTGCCATCTGAATAGGTCCATGTATAAGTAGCAGTTCCACCTGTTAAAACAGGAGTGGTATTAGTAAATTTAAATGTAGCATCTTTTAAACAGGCAGGAATAGCATTTGGATCAGAAATAAAACTTGTTCTAGGCGTTTCTAAGAAATTAATATTAACAGGGGTAGTTGTTACTGAAGAATTACAAGCAGCATTTGCTACTTGTAATGTATAAGAACCTGCATCAGTAAGACTCATACTGACAATCGTATAGGTATTCAAATTTGCCCCTGAAATAGCATTTTGTCCATTATACCATTGATAAGATACTGAATTCGCAAAAGAACTAGAAACAGCTGCAGATAATACAAATTTTGATCCCTCACAAACTGTACCACCAATTGGCTGAACTAAAATACTAGGAGAAGATTGTACATACACTTTATGCGTATTCAAATTGGTACATCCATAATCATTGGTTCCTCTTAATACCACGGTTTGTTCTCCAATTACACTATAAGTATGACTTGCAGTTGTTACATTCGTATTATCAAATGCTCCATCTCCAAAATCCCATACATATTTAATATTCCCGCCAGTATTGGTGCTAGTATTTAAAAAAGTAAAAACATTACCACCTAAGCACTGACTAACTGTGCTGGTAACTGAAAAGTCAATGGAAGGAGAAGGATTAATAATAACAGGAATGAAAGCTGCATCAGATTTAGTACCACAACTATTGGTAATATCTACTGAATAATTACCAGCGTCAGAAGGCGCAAGTACATTTTTAGTATAGAATTTCGAATTGATATTCGTTGAATTTTGAACAATATTACCATTCAACTTCCAGGTATAATATTCGAACAGCGCTGCGGTACTCAAAGTTTGAACGAACAATGGCATATTTGCATATTGGCAAAAAGTTGTATTCGGAGCTTTTGTATAATCAGATACAACAGGAGCGGCTTGTTCACTGTATACTGTTACAAAAGGCAAATTATTTTGCACATCTCTATAAACCCCGCAGGCATTTGTTAGTGTATATGTGTATCGCGCATTTGTAGCAGTAGCAGCAATATTAATGGTAGTTCCAATATTGGTACCTTGAATGGAACCTGCATCTGTTGTCCAAACAACAGTTGGAGCTAATCCATTGGTAGTATTAGTATTTACAGTTAAGGTTCTTGTTTGTGAACTCGAAAAACACAATGCTAAATCTGGTGTTACGCTGATCAAATTAGGAAGTGAAATATTATTGACAACTGCATCTGCACTTGTGATTGATCCGCATTGATTAGTTGCTATTACATGATAGTTTCCCTGTGCAGCCGGACTCATTGAAACTAAATTATAATTATTATTTGTGGCTGAACCAATTGGAGTTGTATTCAAATACCATTGATAAGTTATTGGCAAATTACTTCCATTCGTATTCTGAGCGTTTGATTGCAGTAAAGCAGATTGTGTAACACAAATATTTACCGAACTTGGATTCAAAGTAAAAGTTGGAATGGCATTAATTTGAACAGTTGCTGTATTACTCAATTGGGTATTACCACATGCGTCAGTCACTACAATTTGATAAACGCCCTTATCGGTGTTTGCAACATTAGCAATCGCTAATGACGTATTGCTTCCTGTAACTGAAATATTGTTACCAGACATGGAACTTCCATTATGTTTCCAAACAAAATTATATGGTGCAAGCGTTCCATTATTAGCACTAGTAATGCTACCATTTAAACTTAGGCTTCCATTTTCACAGAGTGGATAGATGATAGTTGGCGATACACTAAATATAGGTGCATCATAAATAGAAATTTCAGCTGCATTTGAAACAATGGCTCCACAAGTTGTTGATACCTGCACTTTATATGATCCTACATTATTCGTTGTGATATTGCTTAAATTTAAGTTAGCACTATTCGCATTGGGTATACTATTATTATTAAAATACCAGCTATATTTCAAAGGATTTGAATTAGCACTCATTGTAACAGATAAAGTATTACTACCTCCTTTACAAACTATGGCAGTTTGAGGCTGAGAGGATATTGCTAATGCAGTTTGAACAGCAATATTTACAGTTTTACTAGCAACAGTACCACAACTATTTGTTACAGAAACAGTATAAGAACCATTAAGATCAGCAGTAAAGGAAGGAATGGTGTATTGCGATTGATTTGTATTAGTAATGATCCCGGGACCAGTCCATATATAACTAAGAGCCCCAGCATTTTTATTATCAGCAATTACAGACATTGTAATACTTGAACTGGAACATACGACACTATCTTTTAAATCAGTTGTAATAACAGGTAAAGCTCCAGACTGAATAGTTATATTATTACTAGTAGATTGACCACAACTATTGGTAACTTTTAAACTATATATTCCATCAATAGAACTACTTGAATAATTTGCTAGTAAACTAGCACTATTACTACCCACAACAGTTTGCCCTTTATACCATGTATAAGTAAGACCCGTACCCGATACAGTTGAAGTGAAATTAATATTCCCAGATGTCCCTGTACAATAAGTAGTTTTATCAGAAACGATTAACACCGAAGGAGTCTCATTTACTGTTAAGGATACTACTGATGAAGTATTGCTACTTACCCCACAAGTATTACTAACTCTTACGCTATAGGAAGTAGAAGCGTCAGAAGATTTCACACCTGTAATTGAATAAATAGAATTTGTAGCACCATTAATAGGTATGCCAGCATTCAACCATTGATAGTTTAATAAGCCTCCCCCATTTGAATTTGCAGTGACATTAAAAACTGCTGCATTTGATCCGACACATAATGAATTTGATACTGGCTGTACAGATATCAACGGGATATCTCCAACTGTTACAACAGATGTTGTACTTGTTTGGCTGTAAGGGCAACTGTTTTGTACGATCACTGTATAATTCCCTGCATCCGAACCTGTTACAGCACTTTTGGTATATTTTGAAGAGGTGGCACCTGGAATTAAAACTGCGTCTTTATACCATTGATAATTTATGATATCAGTGCCATTGGTAGTAGCAGATACACTAAGTTGCAAATTGTCGTTCGTACAAAGGGCTTGCGTGGCAACGGGCTGAACAGAAATAAATGGAATTTGCTTTACACTCACATTAAAAAATGAACTACTGATACCGCAACTGTTGCTAGCAGCGATTGCATAATTGCCATTGTTACTTGCAGTAACAGGAGAGAAACTAATGGTACTTTGAGTTTGAGTAGGAATCAGTATTGCATTTTTAGTCCAACTATAAATTAAAGCACCTCCATTATTACTCGAAATAATTGGTGTAATTGTTTGAGAAGCACCTTCGCATAATACGGCATTGCTAATTGCTGTAATTGATGGTACATCCGCTAACGTTAATTGAATAGTACTAGAAGTAGTTGCTGTACCGCAGTCGTTTGCAACTTTTACATAATAAGCTGCTTCATCGGTCTGTGTAAATCCACTAATAATAAATTGGCTTCTGGTTCCAACTAAAATATTGTTTTTATACCACTCATAAGTTAATGCAGATTTATCAGGCGATACAGCTGTAACGGATAGCGTAAAATTAGACCCTTTACAAACGAAACTTGAACTTGTAACAGTACTAATCGTTGGGCAAGTTGACTGCGCATTTACAGATCCAATAAGGATGCAAATAGTTACAATATAAATAATTAATAATTTCATTATCGCTATTTAAAACAACTTAGATGCCTTTTTACTAATGACAGATCAGAAGATAATTTTGAAAAAGAGTACTGAAAACCAAATTCCAAAGAACTAGATTTCAAATTTTGAATATTGGTATTAATTGGGATATCGTATGTTACCAAAAATTTGAAGCTATTGGTTCCTAAACTAACAAATGGAGATACAAGATTATTCCATTGATAAATTACACCAAGGTTTAATGAATATTCAAAATCAGGCTGACCATTATATCCGTATGAAGCAATTATTGATGTAGCGTTTTCAGACTTTAACGTGCTATATAGTAATCCGAAAAAAACCTGACTGTTAGCTGTTAAGTATTTTGAATATCCAGTATGAAACATGTATGTTACTGCAGGTCTATTTTGAAGTAATGTTTTAGCGCCAGAAGATTGATTCAAATTATACATAGAAAACCCGGTAGTAAATTCCTCATTATCATTTTTCATACTATACAAGATCCCTGCATTTATATCAATGTATTGTGCATTAAGAGCTTGTATAGGTTCATTATTGGGAATTTGAAAATTATATCCCACTATATCAAATTGATTGGGAAATAAGAGTTGCGTATAATCGATTCTCTTTGAATTGTAACGACATTGAAAACCAAGTGACAAAGAATGATTCGCTTCTTCGTCAAAACCTTTTGAATAGGATAAAGAAGCAGAGGCAGACTGTTCAGAATAAACACTTAAAGATTTAGTAGAATACATATTGAATCCCAAGCCAAAAACATCTTGTTCTGGAATGAATTCCTTGAAAGGCTTTAATTGAAAATCTGCATTGTAATAACTGGTAGTAATTAAATTTGAATAGGATTGTCTCCTATAAATTGCATCAAATTTTAGATCTTCATCAAAATAACCGGCAAAGGCGGGATTGATATTCAGTTGATTTTGAGCATACTGCGTGAAAGTGGGTAATTGAGCAGCACTGTCAATTACATCAAAAAAAAGAATCACCAATAATAAAACAATCCATCTCAATTTACACCAAGCCATTTCTTACATTTTTATTGGATTATAAAATTACCGATATATAAAAAAGTTTGATCCATTAAGTTAAATAATAAATACAACTATTTCGTCTATAAGTTGTATTTATTAAGCATTTGTTGTGTAATTGTGTTTGCCAGTCTAAACAGTAGGAAGAAATTGGATTCTGTCAATTTAATGTATACCACCATTGAGTATTTTAAAAAATAGGTCGAATTCTAAGGAAACATGCCAGTTCCATCAAGAATATGAGCTCTGTTTCCAGAGAGAGGGTAGGATTACCTGCGGTGATCAAATAGTCTGCGAGGGGATTGTTTTCGCTTCGCTCAAACATCCTAAAAATTTGGACTTACTCAAACGCCTTCCCCGCCTTCGGCGCGGTGGGCATTTTCATTTAATCCCTTTTGAAAGCTCGGGCTTTCAACGCTCTTAAATGAAAATGCCCCCAACTTCGTTGGAGGCGTTTGTGCCCGGGACTGGATTCGAACCAGCACATCCTTGCGAACGCTGCGACCTGAACACAGTGCGTCTACCAATTTCGCCACCCGGGCATTTTGCAGGTTTGTAAAATTAAGAAAAATAAAGCCGAGTAACAGTAGGGTAACAAAAATTGCTACACTACCATCAAACTGCATCCCCTGATATCACTATGATCGATCCTTCCAAATACTTCGAAACTGCCATCTTCATAAATCATGCCTACATCATCGGTTGCTATAAATGCTGCACTATCTGCATTGGCTAAATCAATCACATTGATCACGCCCCTTCCCTTTGTTCTTACTGTTAAAGGATCTTCCTCATCTCGCACTAAAATTTTCATCCAAGGCGGACAAACAAAAATGCCGTCTCCTTTTGAATAAGCCTGACTCAATAACTCTGTCATCCCATATTCTGAATGAATTTTTTCGACACCTAATTGCCTGGTTAATTGATCGTGTACTTCTACCCTTGTCATCTCTCTTCGCCTTCCTTTCATGCCTCCTGTTTCCATCACCACCGTATTTTTTAATTGCTGCGGATAGGATTCTGCAAAATCTAATAATGCAAATGTGACGCCAATCAATAAAGTCTTTTGTTGTTGAGATTCTAACAGTTGTAATGTTTTAGAAAGTTGTGCATGCTCATACAAATAAAATCCACTGCTTACATGCTTACTATCCTTGATCAATTCATCTACCATCATTACCAACGAAGAATGTTGCCTTTCTAAATAGGCTGGCAATAACCCGATAATGCACCAATCTTTGGGCTCGCCATAAAACATTTCAAAAGCGCGATTGAAACTCTTGCGATATAAATCCAGCTCCTTTACCCAATGCCTGCTATTAGCTGTTTGCGTTGTGCCGCTACTTTCAAAAAAATGGGTGAGCGCAAATGAACCAGTCTGAATGGTTTGTGTTTTAAAAAATCCTACAGGCAACGCCGGGATCTGTTCTATCGTCTTGATATTATCGGGATGCGCCACTGTTAAATCGCACCATTTTCGATAAACAGGGTTCTGTTGATACTGTAAATGAAATAATTGCAAAGCCTGCTGCACAAAATCGGCCTCAGAAACAGAGAAAATATTGTTAACATCGAATGGGTACACTAGCAGGTATTGTAATGTTTTAACTAAATTTGAACTGAAAGTAATTAGAATGAAGACAAAATTAGGGTTAGTTCTGGCAATTTCGTTGGTAATCGCTGCCTGCAACAAAGATTCTTATAATACCAAACCAAGCCTAACATTCACTTCTGTGAACAATACCGCGTTCGCTAATGGAAATGACATCATCTTCAGTTTAACTTTTACTGATAAGGAAGGTGATTTACAGGATAGTGTTTGGATTCAAAAAATTACCAAAACAAAGGGATGTCTTAATTTTAGTGATCGTTCTAAAATACCCACTTTTACTGCAACTCCTAATTTAAAAGGTATTCTAGAAATTGGCTATAGCGTTGGCACCAACCCTTATTCTCAATACCCTATCCTTCCTGGATGCCCGGGCAATAAAAACGATACCTGCTATTTTAAATTCTGGGCGCGCGACTTAGGCAAAAATGTAAGCGACACTGTTATTTCGCCAGATATTATCATCTTTAAATAAGCAGTTTGAATAAAATTGCGCGTAGCTATTTTTTTAGCAACTACTTCTATGGTACTTGCTCATTGGCTCTTTCCATGGAAACTAATTTTCAATTAGGCATTGCGCTTAATCCACCCTTGTATTACCTTTTTTTATTTGCAGGATCTGTATGGTATTATACTAAATCATATACCTCCGAAGCCAGCTATTCACAACCAAACCAAAGAGCTTACTGGTACAAAACACATAAACGGATCATCCTCTATTCGCAGAATATCTTATTAGTAACTGCTACCATTGCAGGATGTATCCTACTATTTCAAAACATCAATGCAATTGCAGCACTAACTAATGCTGAATGGGTTTATCTACTAATTTTTCCCTTAACAGCCCTACTTTATTACGAAAGCATCTCTCCTAAAAACCCCACCCATAATCTGCGTAGCATTGGATGGCTCAAACCATTTGTAATTAGTTTTGTATGGACTGGTGTAGTAAGCATCTACCCAGTTGTTTTCAATAGTATCGAAAAAGGCAGGCATTTTGAGCTTAGTTGGTTGGAACAAATGTTCTTTCTAAAAAACTTTATTTTCATTTCTATACTCTGTATCCTCTTTGATATCAAGGATTATGCGGCCGATCATAATAGTCTGTTAAAGACCTTCGTAGTTCGACTAGGATTACGTAAAACCCTTTACTATATCATACTACCCATGTCATTACTGGGTTTTCTAAGTTTTATTAGCTTTACCATTTTTAGGGATCTCCCCCTTTCTAGAATACTCATTAACAGTATCCCCTTCATTTTGTTGATAATTGTAACCTGGTCAATGCAACGTCGTAAAAGCATTCTCTACTATCTTGCAGTTATTGACGGACTCATGCTCATCAAAGCCGCCTGTGGAATCATTGGCGTGCTGGTTTTTAAAATCAAATAATATGGCAAAGACAAAAAAAAGTAAGAAAGAAAGCAAATCAATCCTAACAGAAAAGTCGATGGGCTTTTTAAGGAACTATATCAATAACCCTTCTCCAGTTGGTTTTGAGACGAGCGGACAAAAACTATGGCTTGAATATATTAAACCATTTACCGATAGTTTTTATACCGATCCTTATGGAACGGCTGTTGCGATCATTAATCCTGAAGCTGCTTTCAAAGTAGTAATTGAAGCACACGCAGATGAGATTAGTTGGTTTGTAAACTATATTAACGAACAGGGACAGATTTACTTAAAAAGAAATGGTGGCGTTGATCATCAAATTGCACCTTCGATGCGTGTGTTTATTCATGGCAAGAAGGGGCCTGTTAAAGCTGTCTTCGGCTGGCCTGCCATACATACACGCCATGGATCTGCAGATAGCAAAGAACCTACACCAAAAGTTGAAAACTTAACGCTCGATTGTGGTGCTCGGAATAAAAAAGAAGTAGAAGAACTAGGCATTCATATTGGTGCTGTTGTTACTTATGTAGATGGATATGATGAGCTCGCAAATGATTTCTTAATTGGCCGCGCATTCGATAACCGTGTTGGTGGATTTATGATTGCAGAAGTTGCTCGACTATTAAAAGAAAATTCTAAGAAATTACCATTCGGATTATACATCGTAAATGCGGTTCAGGAAGAAATAGGTTTACGCGGTGCTGAAATGATTGCACGCAGAATTAAACCCGATATCGCCATCATCACCGATGTTACACATGATACCAGCACCCCAATGATCAACAAAGCCATTGAAGGTGATATTCAATGCGGCAAAGGTCCGTCACTAGCTTATGCCCCTGCTATTCATAACAAATTATTGCAATTGGTGCAAGATGTTGCTGAGAAAAAAGATATTCCAGTTCAGCTCCGTGCTTTGAGCCGTAGTACTGGTACAGACACAGATAGCTTTGCTTATGCGAACGATGGCTGTCCGTCTGTATTAATCTCAATACCACTGCGGTATATGCATACCACCGTTGAAATGATTCATAAAAAGGATATTGAAGATACTATTAAACTAATGTACGAGACCCTACTCACAATTAGTCCGAAAACAAATTTGAGTTATCTATAAATATAATTTCAACGAGGAACTGATAATAAAATGATCAAAATAGCTGTATTGGATTTATACGAAGGATTTCCGAATCAGGGCATGCGCTGTATTCAGGAAATTGTGGAGCGATGGGCCGAAACTAATAATATTTCATTCACATACCAGGTTTATAATGTTCGTCAGGATTTAGTTGTTCCTGACACATCTTATGATCTCTATATTTCAAGTGGAGGTCCGGGTTCACCATTAGAAACCGAAGGCGAACCTTGGGATAATTTATACATGAATTGGTTGAAGAGCATCGAAGCATGGAATAATGAGCTTACTCATTCTGTAAAGAAACACGTATTCTTTATTTGCCATAGTTTTCAATTGGCTTGTAGGTATTTTGATATTGGGGAAGTTTGTAAAAGAAATTCAACTTCTTTTGGTGTATTTCCTATTCACAGATTGCATGGGGGCGAAAACGAAGCCGTATTTCAAGGTATGCGCGATCCTTTCTATGCAGTTGATAGCCGCGACTATCAAGTGATCTCTCCTAAACATCAAAAGCTTCGACAAATGGGTGCACAAATTTTGGCGATCGAAAAACATCGGCCCCATGTGCCCTATGAAAGAGCTATCATGAGTATTCGATTCAATGATTATTTTATTGGTACACAGTTTCATCCTGAAGCGGATCCTATTGGTATGAGTATGTATTTACAAAGAGAGGATAAGAAAGCAGGTGTCATTGAAAATCACGGTGAAGCTAAATGGAAAAGCATGGTGGAACAATTACAGGACCCCGAAAAAATTAGGTGGACCAACCAACATATCCTTCCCAATTTTTTAAATCTTGCGATCGGCGAATTAGTGGGAGTTTAAATCTTAACTTAGATAGTATTAAATAACTGATCATGGTTTCTTTATTACGCAAAGCTTTTAATGAACAATTCACTGAGGAAGCTTACCAGGCTTATTTAAGAGAGTTAAACAGTAAACATCCTGGCGCACTAGAGTTCAGGGTTGCTGAAACACCTGTATTTATCGACAAGGCATTTAAACATAAAGTATTAGATGCTTGTGAAAGCATTGTAGATACCATTACCGGTTTTAATTTTAAAACACTCAGTAATCAGGCCATCCCAGAAAACGTAAAAGTTCCAAATGAAAATGATCATTCACATTTTATAGCTTTTGATTTCGGGATCTGTGAAAATGCAAATGGAGAATTAGAGCCACAGCTAATTGAGATGCAGGGTTTCCCTACCCTATTTGCTTATCAAATATTTCAAGATCAGGTAACGCGTCATCACTTTAAGATCCCTGAAAATTATTCCACTTATTTAAATGGATATGATGCGGATTCTTATACCAAATTATTGAAAGAAATTATTTTGGGTGACCATGCTGCAGAAAATGTGATTCTTTTAGAGATCCTTCCGCATCAACAAAAAACTAAGATCGATTTTTATTGCACAAGCGATTATGTGGGCATTCCAATTGTTTGTCTAACTGATTTAATTCAAAGAGGTCGTGAACTTTTTTATTTGAAAGATGGAAAAGAAACTGCCATCAAACGCATTTATAATCGAATCATCTTTGATGACTTGCAACAACAATCACCCGAAATTCAAGAAAAAGGAAACCTATTATTAGAAGACCTCCATGTAGAATGGGTGCCTCATCCTAATTGGTTCTATCGTATCAGTAAACATACATTGCCATTTATTGAACATCCTTATGTTCCCTATACAAAGTTCTTGAGTGATGTAAAAGAGATCCCAACTGATTTAGAAAACTATGTTTTGAAACCCCTATTCTCTTTTGCTGGTCAGGGGGTAGTGATTGATGTTACTATTGCCGATATTGAAAAAATTACTGATCCAGAGAATTGGATCTTACAACGCAAGGTTAAGTACGCAGATGTGATTGTTACACCAGATATTCCAGCTAAAGCCGAGATCAGGATATTCTATTTTTGGAAAGATGGAGAAGCTAGACCTGTTGCTACTAATAATTTAGCGCGACTAAGTAAGGGCAAGATGATTGGTGTACGATACAATAAAGACAAAGAGTGGGTAGGTGGCAGTCTCTGTTATTTCGAGAAAGATTAGTTCACAAAATTCCACCACACTCCAAAGCGAACCCATAATCCAGGATAAGGATATTGTTCTGTCGCAAAATTTCTTTTGTCGAACTTAAACCCATTCTGCACATCCAAAGTATTTAAATTTTCTAATCGTAAAAAGCTCTTGAAACTCTTAATTCTGAAGTTTAAGAATGCTGCGATATCCGGACGATTACTTGTTCTATAAGAATTCTGATACATAAACTGCCCTAAGAAAGGGGAATAATTGTCGGCCTTATAGGGCGACTGATAACGTATTTCAAATCCTGTTGAAATAAATAGGTTAATAAAGAAATTTCCTTCAAACGCAATTCTGTTTCTTGTATATAAGAATGGCAAATTTACAGGCGGCGCGCCGGTTGTTTGTTGCAAGTGTGCATCGAAATACCAGTTCCAGTGATTGGCTAATTTGAATTTTTTCTCCGCACTGATATGCAAAACATTGAATAATGTAGGGTCCTGCTTGGCAGTAAAAAAACTGTCGTAATAGATATAATTATTTACGGCAAAATATTCGGCATTCAATTTCCATCCCACTTTGGGTATATCGTATTGCAAGAAAAAGCGAATAATATTTTCTTTATTAAAACCTGTCCTGTTTTGTACCGGAAAACTACTCAGGGGATTTAAAATAAAGGAAGGGGATTTGTTTACATTCTGGAACCCGATTTTTAAAGAACCAATAGTAGAGCCTAATAATCGTTTCATACTGATCAGTGCTGCATAATCACCTGAATTAAATCCATTCAAATACAATTGACCAGTTGCTTCGAGATCCCATTTCTGATTTCTGGTGCGATTGCGATATTCTGCTAAGCCATACACATTATAAAAATTGTGTTTGCCTGATAGTGTATCAAAAACACCAATCAGGTTTTGTAGGGCTATGCCTGCTTTAAAAAACTGACTTTGATTATTCTTCTCTGGAAATGAGATCAAACTAAATTCATTATTAATCTCAGTCCACTGATCCTTATACATCACAGTATCTCCAAGTGAATTATAAGGGATATTAGCATTAAAATAATTGTGGTAGTTAAGTGAATCTGCCGCTATATCCGAAAAAGAATAACTGCTAGTCGCGAATTTTAAAGTATGCTCAATTCTAAATCTTGGATAGAAAAAATGATAGACAACTGAATCGGTAACAGTTGAATCTTTTTGACCCAAGTCATAATGATGTTTATACATAAAAGTACTGGCCCTGTAAGTATTACCAGTACTAACAGATGTATTAAAAGGGTTTCTGCTTGCAGCACCTGCCCTACCCAATCTAGTTTCTAAACTATAAGGATCATTCAATGAAGTTGAAAGGCTATCTAATTTAGTAGCATCTCTTAATCCACCATTTTCTGAAGCAGCAGTTTTATTTGAGATAAAGAGGAAGAAAGATTCGTAGTGTTTGTTTTTACTCATATAATGCGCCGTAACTCGAAAATTATTATGGCTATTATTCTGAGTCTTTAAAAAGCCAGGCGTACTACTAAAAATATATTCAAACGAATAATTGAAATTACTTTTTTTGTTTTGAGTAAGTAAGATGCTTACTAACTGCTCGGCCTTACTACCCAAGAGATAAGCTAACTCGGAATAGGGTTTTGTTGTCTGATAAAATTTTGTATTCTCGGGTGTGAAATTATACATATCAAATTGATGCAGTCCCGGATCCCATCCAGCTTTCATCACTGGATTAAAAAAATAAGATTGGGCCGGACTGCCATAAGTACCCATTGTATGATAGGTTGGGCCCATCGGTAATCTGCTATAATAATCTGTAATGGAAGAATCGATTTTTCTGCTGCGGGTTGAATCGAAATAGCGATAATAAATTGTCAATGAATCGGCAAAAGGATCTCTGTGTTGCAGCGAATCTCTTTTTTTATCAGTTTTATTAGCAGAACTTGAATTGCCTCCAAAATTAGAACCATTTGTAAAGCTATTCGAATTGAGGGAACGAGGCATTTGCGCCAATGCAGGCAACACTGCAACAGCCATTAAAATGGTTAATCCTAAAAACCGATATAATCCCTTTACATGCATTCCTTAATTCTAGTATTCGGTTGATATTAAAGATCAGCAACTAATCCACTGAAGAGTAAAGTAAGTTTGGGTTCTGCATCTTTGGCTGCCTGCAAAACTTCTTCATGTGTAATGGTATTCTCTTCTTCACGTATACCAATATCGGTAATTACGCTGATCGCAAATACTTCCATTCCACAATGTTTTGCAACAATCGTTTCTTGAACAGTACTCATGCCCACTGCATCTCCACCTAGCGCATGTATTAATTTATATTCTGCACGAGTTTCGAAAGTTGGTCCAGTTACTCCACAATACACCCCTAATTTTAAATTGATATTATTAGCCTTAGCAATAGCTTCTGCTTTTTGAATCAGTGCCTTGCTGTATGGTTCGCTCATATCTGGGAATCGGGTTCCTAATGCGTCTTCATTGGGTCCGATCAAAGGATTGGTTTGAAACAAACTAATATGATCGTTGATGATCATTAGGTCTCCCACATCCATTTTATCCTGCACACCACCCGCAGCATTTGACAATAAGAGTGTTGTGATACCCAACAAACGCATTACGCGAATGGGGAACGTAACTTGGTTAGGAGAATAGCCTTCATAAAAATGAAAACGTCCCGCCATCACTAATACATTTTTTCCATTGAGTTTGCCGAAAATTAAACGACCCTTATGCCCTTGAACAGTACTTACAGGAAAATGTGGAATTTCATTATAGGGAATTTCAATTTCTGACTCGATATCATTGGCTAGATTACCTAGTCCGCTCCCTAAAATGATCCCTACTTTAATTTCCTTATTATAGCGTTTTTGAATGAACGCTACTGTTTCTTGCAATTCTTGCATTAATGCTGACATATCTTGAACTTATTAATCTGGCAAATATAGAAATTCCTTGGGCATGGGTACAAAAAAAGGCCATCCAGTGAAGAATGGCCTTATAGTAAAGAAAGTTAGTATTAGCTAATACGTTTAACGTTAACGGCGTTAAGGCCTTTACGTCCTTCTTGTACATCAAACTCAACTTTGTCGTTAGCCTCGATCTGATCGATTAAACCGTTTGCATGTACGAAAGTTTCTTTGTTAGAATTGTCGTGCTTAATAAAGCCGAATCCTTTTTCTTCGTTAA
>CAIJLK010000049.1 GCA_903821465.1 uncultured Bacteroidota bacterium
AATCAATGCACTATGGCGTTTCACTTACGATCAAAAAACTAGTTACAAAATCTTAAAAATATTCATCAACAAAACCAAGATCTCAAAGATTTAGGAAAACAAAACAAAACAAATGGGCAATTATTTTAACACACTATCACTGAGAGAAAAACTGAATCAATTAGGCGTTTGTGAATTCATGGATAAATCTGAATTTGCTGATGGTGTTGATAAATTAAAAGGAAAGAAAATAGTAATCGTTGGTTGTGGCGCACAAGGTTTGAACCAAGGTTTAAACTTACGCGACTCTGGTTTAGATGTTTCTTACACTTTACGTAAAGAAGCGATTGAAGCTAAACGTCAGTCATGGAAATCTGCTACTGAAAATAATTTTAAAGTAGGTACTTATGAAGAATTGATTCCTACAGCAGACCTGGTAATTAATCTTACCCCCGATAAACAACATACTTCAGTAATCAATGCAATCATGCCATTGATGAAACAAAATGCTACCCTTTCTTACTCGCACGGTTTCAATATCGTAGAAGAAGGAATGCAAATTCGTAAGGATATCACTGTGATCATGGTGGCTCCGAAATGTCCGGGCTCTGAAGTTCGTGCCGAATATCAGCGTGGCTTTGGGGTACCTACTTTAATTGCAGTTCACCCTGAAAACGATCCAGAAGGAAAGGGCTGGGAATATGCTAAAGCCTATTGTGCAGGTACTGGTGGACATAGAGCTGGTGTTTTACAATCTTCTTTTGTGGCAGAAGTAAAATCAGATCTAATGGGTGAGCAAACTATTCTTTGTGGTTTGTTACAGACAGGATCAATTCTTTCTTTCGATAAAATGATCGAGAAGGGAATTGATAAAGGATATGCTTCTAAATTAGTTCAATACGGATGGGAAGTAGTAACCGAAGCATTAAAGCAAGGTGGTATTACTGCCATGATGGATCGCTTATCAAATCCAGCAAAAGTTAAAGCTTACGAATTGTCGGAAGAATTGAAAGACATCATGCGTAGCTTATTCCAAAAGCACCAAGACGATATAATGAGCGGAGAATTCTCTAAAACCATGATGGAAGACTGGGCAAATAACGATAAAAACTTATTGACCTGGAGAGCAGCAACCGGTGAAACTGCATTTGAAAAAACACCTGCTGGCGATGTGAAAATTGCGGAGCAAGAATTTTTTGACAATGGTTTGTTGTTGGTTGCATTTGTTCGCGCTGGTGTTGAATTGGCATTTGAAACTATGGTGGAATCTGGTATCAAAGAAGAATCTGCTTACTATGAATCATTACATGAGACTCCATTAATTGCTAATACAATTGCTCGCAAGAAATTATTCGAAATGAACCGTGTAATTTCTGATACAGCTGAATACGGTTGTTATTTATTTGATCATGCATGTAAGCCATTATTGGCCGATTTCATGAAGAAGATTGATACCGATCTGATTGGCAAAAATTTCAACGCAGGCATCGATGCTGGTGTTGATAATAAAGTGATCATTGCAGTAAACGAAGTGATTCGTTTCCACCCTGTTGAAATGGTGGGTGCTGAATTACGTAGAGCAATGACTGATATGAAAACAATCAGTACTGTAGCTTAATATTATTTTGCAGATCTTAAAGTTGGGCCCAAACCTATGATTCCATTACAAACCAATATCAATCCTGAAAAGGATGCGCAAGTAAATGCTACTGGGTTTGGGCTTGACTTTGCTGCTGCTACAAATAGATTGAAGGATGTGATCAATAGAACACCATTGGCATATAACCATAACCTTTCTAGAAAATACCAATGCGAAGTATTTCTAAAAAGAGAGGACCTTCAAGTTGTTCGTTCCTATAAATTAAGAGGCGCTTATAATATGATGAGTGCCTTGTCGAAAGCTGTTCTTTCTAAAGGCGTAGTCTGCGCCAGTGCCGGAAACCACGCTCAAGGTTTTGCCTATAGCTGCAAAAAATTAAAGACTAATGGCGTTGTGTTTATGCCCATCATCACTCCAAATCAGAAAGTGAGTCAGACTAAAATGTTTGGCGAAGACTTTATTGAAATAAAATTGGTAGGAGATACATTTGATGATTGTGCCGTTGCGGCAAAAAAATATACAGAAGAAAACGAAATGACTTTTATCCCCCCTTTTGATGATTTGAGGATCATTGAAGGACAGGCAACTGTTGGGGTTGAAATTCTGGAAGACGAATCAAATATTGATTTTTTGTTTGTGCCGATTGGTGGGGGCGGACTAAGCGCAGGAGTTGGTGCATATTTTAAAACCTACTCTCCAAAAACAAAAATTATTGGATTAGAGCCAGAAGGTGCGCCATCTATGAAAGAAGCATTGAAAGCAGGGCATCCTGTAATTCTCGACGAAATTGAGCGCTTTGTGGATGGTGCTTCTGTTAAACGTGTGGGAGATATTCCATTCAAAATTTGTAAAGAAGTATTAGATGATATGCACTTAGTAAATGAAGGGCATATCTGTTCAACCATTTTAAAATTATATAACGAAGACGCCATTGTGGTAGAACCCGCTGGCGCTTTGTCCATCGCTGCATTGGATGATTATGCAGCAACCATTAAAGGAAAAAAAGTTGTTTGTATTGTAAGCGGAGGAAATAATGATATCGATAGGATGCAGGAGATCAAAGAAAGATCACTGCAATATGAAGGGTTGAAACACTATTTTTTAATTCGATTTGCACAGCGGCCCGGTGCTCTAAAAGAATTTGTGAATCATGTACTTGGGCCAGATGACGATATTACCCGATTCGAGTATATGCAAAAACATAATAAGGAAACCGGACCAGCACTAGTAGGTGTTGAATTAAAATCGCGTAAGGATTATGATGTATTAGTAGCAAATATGAAGCACTACAATATCAATTTCACAGAACTTAACAAAAACGATAATATTTTCGGATATCTAGTTTAGAATCAAGAATAATAATTATCTTAGTAACTCGAGATTGAAAATGTACGCAGCACAAAAACATATTACCACTACTTCATCAACAGCTTCTACGCTGCTTGCTGCTACTACATTTACAACAACTACTACGACCCTGTAAGGGGTTGTAATTTCCATATTATCCATGGGCTGAACTAACAGCTGTTATCAAAAAGAGTTGATCGTTTTCAAAATCTTCCTTCGGGAATAAGAAATAAACCTATGCAAGTTTTAAAATTCGGTGGTAGTTCTGTAGCAAATGCTGCTAATATGAACAAAGTAGTGGCAATAGTTCTAGAAGCTGCTAAAAAAGAAATAGCACTATTAGTGGTTTCTGCAATGGGTGGTGTTACTGATAGTTTAATTAATACAGGAACCCTAGCTGAATCTGGTGATGAATCTTACAAAAACATTTTGAAAGATCTAGAGCAGAAACATTTAGATACTGTTAGAGACTTATTGCCAATTCAACAACAGAGCGCAACACTTAGTCAGGTTAAACAAAAATTCAACGAACTAGAAGCCATCAGCGATGGGGTATTCTTATTGGGCGAATTATCTGAGCGTACCAAAGATAAAATGGTAAGCTATGGAGAATTACTCTCTTCACTAATGATTGCTGCAAAATTAAAATCATGTGAAGATTCAACCCTCTGGGTGGACTCTCGTTTATTAATTCGCACAAATTCAAATCATGGCAATGCCGTGGTTGATAATGCTATTACAACCGAAAATGTAACTGGGTTTTTCAATAGCAATGCTGCCAAAATTTATGTTGCCCCCGGATTTATTTCTAGCGATAAACATAGCCACACCACCACATTGGGTAGGGGTGGTTCAGATTATACTGGTGCTATTTATGCAGCTGCAATGGAAGCTTCTGTGTTAGAGATATGGACCGATGTGAGTGGGATGATGACTGCCGATCCAAGACTCGTGAACAATGCAAGACCAATCCATCGGATCTCTTATCAGGAAGCAATGGAGCTCTCACATTTTGGTGCGAAAATTATTTATCCGCCAACTATTCAGCCTGTAATGAAACAAAACATTCCTGTTTGGATCAAGAACACTTTTGCCTCTGATGAATATGGTACACTCATTGAAAACAGTTCGGCACATACAGATAATATTATCCGCGGAATTTCTTCTATTAATAAAATCAGCCTCCTTAGTTTAGAAGGTAGCGGTATGGTGGGTATTCCTGGATTCTCTAAACGTTTGTTCGAAGCATTGGCCAACGAAACAGTGAACGTAATTTTAATTACACAGAGTTCTTCTGAACATTCTATCTGTGTAGGGATCAATGAAGCAGAAACCGCGAAAGCAAAAAGAGTGATCGACCATGCATTTAGTTTTGAAATTCAAAGCGGAAAAGTTGAGCCATTGAAAGTAGAGAAGGGATTATCGATTGTAGCATTGGTGGGTGAGCAAATGAAGAGTCACCCCGGCATCAGCGGTAAAATGTTTGGCGTACTTGGTAGAAATGGTATCAACGTAAGAGCCATAGCACAGGGCTCTTCAGAAAAAAATATCTCAGCAGTATTATCTGCCTCAGATGTGCAGAAAGCCATCAACGTATTGCATGAAGAATTTTTTGAAACTACCTATAAGCAGCTCAATTTATTTATTGCAGGCACAGGAAATGTAGGAAGTAAACTCTTAGCACAAATTCAAAAACAATACCAATACCTACAAGATAATCTTCGCTTACAAATTAGAATAGTAGGTTTAGCCAATAGCAAGAATAATTTAATCAACGAAGAAGGAATTGATTTAAATATTTGGAAAGAACAGCTGGCTGAAGCAGCAACAGGTAGCATCCACGATTTTGTAGAAGTAATCAGAAAGTTGAATTTAAGAAACAGTGTGTTTGTTGATGTTACTGCAAATGCAGATGTTGCATCGGTTTACACTAAATTATTAGAAAAGAGTATTTCTGTTGTAGCATGTAATAAAATTGCTTGTTCCTCTTCTTATGCATCCTATCAAAATTTAAAAGCACTTGCCCGAGAATTCAATGCCTTGTTTCTCTACGAAACCAATGTGGGAGCTGGGCTGCCAGTGATCGGAACTTTGAATGATCTGTTGAGAAGCGGGGATCAGGTTACAAAAATACAAGCGGTATTATCTGGTACGCTCAATTTTGTATTCAACAATTATAATGGCACGAAACCTTTTGCACAAGTAGTGCGTCAGGCACAGGATGAAGGCTATACCGAACCAGATCCACGTTTAGATTTAGGAGGTACCGATGTAATGCGCAAGATCATGATCCTGGCACGTGAAGCGGGGCAGAAATTAGAAATGGAAGATATCAGCAATGAGTTCTTCTTACCCGCAGCTTGCTTTGAAGGATCAGTGGTTGATTTTTATGCCGAAATGGAAAGACAGGAATCACATTTCAAAGCCATCTACGAAGCTGCTGCTGCTAAGAATTGCAAATTAAAATTTGTGGCTAGCTATGAAAATGGAAAA
Source organism: uncultured Bacteroidota bacterium (assembly GCA_903821465.1). Taxonomy (GTDB): domain Bacteria; phylum Bacteroidota; class Bacteroidia; order Chitinophagales; family Chitinophagaceae; genus Sediminibacterium. Next base: position 5,420 of record CAIJLK010000049.1, read on the forward strand.
GCTTCTGTTGGCTTACAACATATTCCAGCTAATTCTGATTTCTATCATTTATATGGCAAGGATAATCTGGTCTTGTTCTTTACCGAACGTTATCCGGAACAACCCTTGGTAATTAAGGGCGCCGGGGCCGGGGCAGAAGTAACTGCTTCAGGTGTATTTGCAGATATTATTCGTGTGGCAAGAGTATAAGTTGGATTATTTAAAGAACTTAGATTATGAGCGATATATATAAAGGATTGGACCTAGATCTTGTGGTGAAAATTCACTCGCCTGCCACAGTGGCCAATATGGTATGTGGATTTGATGTATTGGGTTTTGCTGTGAATGAACCTTACGATGAAATGCAGATCCGTTTTTCTGATCAACCTGGCATTACTATCATTAATGACGACGAATACAATCTGCCAACAGAACCAGAAAAAAATGTAGCAGGTGCCGCACTCATTGCGATGATGGAAGAAATAGAACCCGGATTCGGTTTTGAATTAACCATCAAAAAAAATATTAAACCAGGAAGCGGTGTGGGTTCCAGTGCAGCAAGTGCTGCTGGGGCTGTTGTGGCAGCCAACCGATTACTCAATGATCGATTCGATAAAGAAACCTTGGTTCGCTTTGCCATGAATGGAGAGAAATTGGCATCGGGTGTAAAGCATGCTGATAATATTGCACCCTGTATTTACGGAGGCGTTACCTTAATCCGTTCCATTTTCCCCTTAGATATTATTGCATTAACTGCGCCGGTTTTATATGTAACCATTGTACATCCACAAATAGAAGTAAAGACTTCCGACGCAAGAAGTATCTTAAAGCATAAAGTTTTATTGAAAGACGCCATCAAACAATGGGGTAATATCGCAGGCTTAGTTGCAGGCTTATTAAAATCTGATTACGAATTAATTGGCCGTTCATTAGAAGATGTAATTATCGAACCAGTGAGAAGTATTCTCATTCCGGGCTTTGATCTGGTAAAGCAAAAAAGTAAAGACGCTGGAGCATTAGGCGGTGGAATTTCTGGAAGCGGTCCCTCTATATTCATGCTCAGCAAGGATGAAGCAACTGCCAGATCAGTTGAAAAAGAAATGAAATCAGTTTACGAAAATTTAGGATTGGATCACCATACTTATGTAACCACCATGAATCATAGCGGTGTTCAATTTGTATAAAATTTATTCTGATCATGAACTATTATAGTCTCAATAAAAATGCGGCAAAGGTTGATTTCCGCGAAGCAACTATCGGGGGACAAGCACCTGATAAGGGTTTGTATTTTCCTGAATTCATTCCAGCTGTTGCTGCGGATCTGATCAAAAATATTGGCGCTTATTCTAAAGAAGAATTAGCATTGGAAATTATGTTGCCCTATGTTGGCAGCACTATCACAAAATCTGATCTTCAAAAAATAGTTACTGAAACCATCAACTTTCCATTTCCACTTGTTCCAGTAAATCAATCTATTTATTCTTTAGAATTATTTCACGGACCCACCCTTGCATTCAAAAGATGTTGGTGCCCGTTTTATGAGCAGGTGTTTGGGTTATTTTTCGTCGCAACAAAAAAATAAGGTAACCGTACTAGTAGCCACATCAGGAGATACAGGTGGTGCAGTGGCAAATGGATTTTTAGGTGTGGAAGGAGTAGAAGTAGTGATCCTTTATCCTTCTGGGAAAGTAAGTCCTGTACAAGAGTTGCAGTTAACTACATGCGGACAAAATATCAAAGCCCTAGAAGTGAAGGGGAGTTTTGATGATTGTCAGTCAATGGTCAAAGATGCATTCATGGATGCTGATCTAAATAATCATCTAACACTTACTTCAGCAAATAGTATCAATGTAGCGCGATGGTTGCCGCAGCAATTATATTATTTCTTTGCTTATCAACAATGGATCAAAGAGAATGAAGGGGCACCTGTAATTTCAGTACCCAGTGGCAATTTCGGAAATATCTGTGCGGGTTTATTGGCGCATGAAACTGGCTTACCTGTTGATCATTTTATTGCAGCCTGTAATGTAAATGATTCGGTACCTGAATATTTGAGAACAGGGAATTACCAATCAAAGAAATCGGTTCCTACTATTTCTAATGCAATGGATGTGGGGAGTCCGAGTAATTTTATAAGAGTATTAGAATTATTTCAAAATAATTTTCAAACTATCCACGAAAAAATTTCTGGATACACGGTCAGCGATGAGATCACGAAACAAACCATTTCAGAAGTGTATAAAAATGATCATTATTTGCTTGACCCACATGGTGCCGTAGCCTATTATGCATTAGCAGAATATCTGAAATTGTATCCGAACAAAAAAGGGATGATTTTAGAAACAGCACATCCAGTAAAGTTCCCCGAAACTGTAGAAGAGGTAATTAAAAAAACCATAGAGATCCCCGACGCAGTAAAACCCTTATTCAGTAAAGAAAAGAAAGCAGAGTTGATCAGCCCTAATTTTTCAGCGCTGAAAAATTGGCTATTATCGCAATAAAAAATAGGCTGCAGATTTATTTGCAGCCTATTTTAATTTCACTTTCTTCTTCCTTCACTCTTCACTCTTCACTGTCAATGCCTGAAATATGTTGACCATTAAAAAGTAAAAAATGGCAACAAGAACAGCATTCGAATTAAACCTTCAAGAGCGTAAAGCACGCCACTTCAGTAAGAATTTTAAGATCATGAAAGTCCGAGAGATCGAGTCTGAGGCAACATCTATTAGCCAGATTAAACACCAGTATCAGGTAAGTTATGCGACTATTTACCGCTGGATTCATAAATTTGGGAGTATGTCAAA
>CAIJLK010000050.1 GCA_903821465.1 uncultured Bacteroidota bacterium
CCCAAGCCATAACTAATAGCCGAGCTATTGATACCACTTGGTTTGGTAACATCTGTAAATATGTTACCGTCGTTTCGATACATTCGATCACCAGACAACTCACTATAGGTTCCCAAAAAGCTAGCTCTAGGAGCAAATGTTCCGTTTTGATGTACCGAATGATTTAATAAGAACATATCTAAATCGCCATCCTGATCATAATCAAAGAACACAGCCTGGGTACTAAATCCAGTGAAGTCCAATCCATATTCATGTGATTTTTCTGTGTAATGAGGTATGCCGTTCTTGTCGATCCCTGTACAGATAAGCAGCAGGTTATGTCCCTTTAAAGTTTCGTATTTCCCAACGCGACAAATATAGAGATCCAGTAATCCATCGTTATTAATATCAACGACTGAGACTCCGGTTGACCAAGAGCCGTCTTGAGGAATATTGGCCTCTTTAGTGATGTCGGTAAATTTCAAATTTCCTTTGTTCAAAAAAAGTTTACTATCACCCTGATTGGCACAGAAAAAAAGATCGATCAAGCCATCGTTATTAAAATCCCCCGCACCAACTCCAGCCCCATTATAGAAATACATGTATTTAAACATATTAAAAGCCTGAGTGGGTTTTAATTGATTGGTAAAATCCAAACCTGTTTGGTCTTTTTCCAAAACTTCAAAAGCTACAGGTTCATTGCTACTATTCTTGCAGGCCTGCATAGTAAGCATCATGCCCATCATCAATGTCAAAAACAACATTGAAGTTTTTTGAAAATTAAATGAGTAATTAAATATCGAACGTTGCATTTTATTTTTTCATTGAACCTTTCCGAATATTGTACAAGACTGGAAAAGTATCGTTCTGAAGTACTAGTAAATAATCTTTTCCGACTGATTTAATTTTTTGAATATCTCTGATCTCTCCACGCAATTCAATTCCAGAAACATTGGCATCCTGTGCGGTGAAATTCCCCTTGCCATCGTTTAAAAGTATATTACCTAAACTCGCATCAAGTCTGCCCATCATTGGAGGAAATCCAAAATTATTACCCCCAATTACAAGATCTGTAAATCCATCCCCATTAATATCCATGCATTTAATTGCATTGATACAAGACAATTGAATATAAGGAGATAGTTTCTTTACTTCAAACTGTCCGCCTCCTTTATTCATTGCAATGCAAGAGCTACTATAATTGAATTCTTTAACGATTGCTTTATTTATTAAATCGGAAGAGAATAATTCCTGAACAGATTTCTTTGCAAATACTTCATGACGAAGATTTTGTTTTTTTAAAATGGGCAGTTGTTCTTCCAGATCACGTTTTAGAAATACCGGAAGATCTTTGCCATTGACGGTTCTGGTTAGAATTTTATCTACAATATTATTTTGATCAAAATCGGCGACCCAAATTTTAACTGGATTTTCTTTGTCGGGATGCAAATAAAAATTCTCCCCTAAATTTCCTAATACTAGGTCTTCTTTACCATCCCCATTTAAGTCGGCCACAGCTACTGATTGCCACCAACCTTTCATATCAGTAAGATTGGTTTTTACTTCTTCAAAATGATCTTTATTGAATGCAAAGACCTTAGGGTTCATCCATTCACCAACAAGTACCAATTCTTTATTTGAGTCCCCAATAATATCAGCCCAAACAGCACCGGTTACCATTCCAACATTTGCAATATCCGGGTTCTTTGTTTTGGCCATATCTGTGAAATGGCCTTTGCCGTCGTTTACATAGAGATAGCTAGTGGGTGTGACACCATAATTGCCTGGATAGCTTCTTGCACCAACAAACAAATCTAGATCACCATCATGATCAAAATCGTAAGCAGTTACCACAGCAATATTCATTTCGTTATTTCCAAAAGCTGCAACATCTATATCGAAATTTCCCTTACCGTCGTTTTTATATAAACGATGTTGGAATATGCGACTACCCAATTGGGTATTGTTTCCACCTGCGCCTACAAAAAGATCTAGGTCACCATCCCCATCGCAATCAAAAAACAAAACAGCTACATCTTCAAAATCGCTGAATCTTTCAAAAGCAGGATTCGGCTTTTTTTCAAATCCTCCTGATTTTTTTTGTAAATACAATTGTCCCGCATGCTTAGGAGTGCCAGCGATATAGATATCTTCTAAACCGTCTCCATTCACATCTCCAACGGCTGCTTTTGGTCCTTCTTTCGATAAGATGCGCGGAATATTTCTTTCATTATAAAAATCAATCAGATCATCTTCGTTATGCTTTTCGAAACTTGATTTTACTTCAGTAAGAATTGGAACAACTATCGCTTTTTTTGCATCAGGAATTGTTGGTGCATGTTCTGGTTCTTTAACTTGATGAACCAAGTTGATAGTAGGATTTTTTTCAACGCTATAAGTTCTATCGGGCCAGATGATCTGAAAAGAATCGATCTTAGTTTCTTTGCCAAGTCCGATGATCACTTTATAATCTACAGAGGATTGAAAGCCTCTGGTAGGTTGTACTTCACGACTTAAAATTTGATCCCCAATAAATAACTTGATCTGACTTCCAATGGCAAACGAATTTTTGCCTTTCCCTTTAAGGGTAAAGCCGATATAATTATTTTTATTAATCTCGCGACTATTATTTTTATAGATAAATGCTTTTGAATTTTCATTGTTGATCACCATATCAAGGTCGCCATCATTATCTAAATCGCCATAAGCGGCACCATTAGAAAAGGAGGGTTGTGTAAAGCCCCATGCTTTACCGTTGTCTGAGAATTTAAGATTCCCTTCATTACGAAATGCTTTGTTTAATAAAGCCTGACGAGGCATCTTACTAATCACGGCATTCACTTCATCCTTCTTTCCCGTCATCACCATTTTTTGAACAATATCATTAGCAAAAAAATCAATGAAATCTTGGTTAGTTAAATCATTGTTGATGCCATTACAGATATAGAGATCTGTTAAGCCATCATTGTCTGCATCGAATAACAACCCGCCCCAACTCCAGTCAGACGCTGCTACACCACCATAATAAGCTGCATCTAAAAATTTGCCGTGTTTATTATTTACCTGCAATGTGTTTTGTTGAAACTGATGATAGAAGCCAGATTTTTCTTTCAGTCGGTATACATCGATATTATCGAAAGAAGAAGTTGTTTTTAATCGATAGTCGTCATCTGCGAGCATATCAGTTGTAAAAATATCTGGGTATCCATCATTATTAATGTCACCCATATCTGCACCCATGGATGCGAGGCTAGTATGTTGCACCCAGTTTTCTAGTTCGTCTTTGAATGTGCCATCTTTTTGATTGATATATAGATAGTCTCTTTCAAAAAAATCGTTCGACACATAGATATCGGGATAATGGTCACCATTCACATCACCAATAGTAACACCTAATCCAAAACTAATTAAGCTACCATGTATGCCAGAGGTATGTGTCACTTCTACAAACTTGCCATTATCGTTACGAAGTAAGTGATCGCCACCTCCCTTCAAGAAATCTTTGATCGGCCAATTTTCGGCAGGTAAATCGCGTTGATTGGCATAGTTTAATGTATTAACTGGGATGGGGCTATTATTTACGATAAAACAATCCAGATCCCCGTCCATATCATAATCAAAAAAAGCTACTTGTGTAGTATAACCGTTATCTGCTAGTCCATATGCTTTTGCAGATTCCGTAAAGGTCAGGTCGTGATTATTAATGAAGAGTTGATTTTCTCTACTAACTCCATCATTGATATGACCAGAATTAGAAACAAAAATATCGAGCCATCCATCGTTGTTTATATCAACCATAACAACACCCGTACTCCATTGGTCTTTGTTTTTAAACCCGGCTTTTTCAGAGATATCATCAAATTTGAAATCGCCTTTATTCAAATACAGTTTGTTAGTTCCCATATTTGCTGTGAAGAAAACATCTGCTAATCCATCGTTATTAATATCGCCGATAGCGGCTCCACCGCCGTTATAAAAATTGCGGAAAGTAAAGATGTTAAAGTCCTTCGTGTCAGTAACCGTATTGGTAAAATCAATACCCGTATTTTCCATTAATTGAAAAATCGGTGCAGCATCTTTTTGACCAGAATGCTTACAAGAGAATTGCAAAGTTGCAATAAGCAGGAACAAAATGCCGGAAAATAGTGAACGAGCTTTCATATATAAATAACAAAAAGGTCATTAAAATTAATGACCTTTTTGCTTTCTTGTTTATTAATTAGAATTAATAGCCAGGATTTTGAGTAAGATTCGGGTTAACAGCAAGCGCTGCATTAGGAATCGGGAACAATAAATATTTAGCGTCAGTAACAGGCTTAAGCGCATTTGCACTCAAGAAAGTACCAAAACGAATTTGATCTTGTCTTCTCCAACCATCCCAATGGAATTCTCTTTGTCTTTCGTTTAGCAAGCTGATTACACCACCAGCATCAGCAGCATTCTGATCTGCATTCTTCAAAATAACTGAAGTTGCAACAGATGCACCACGCTTAGCACGTAATGAATTTACCAAAGTCAATGCAGTTTTTGCACCTGGAGCAGTACCACCTCTTAAGATAGCTTCTGCTTCCATCAATACTACATCAGCATAACGGAAGAATACATAGTCATTATCCGGTTGACCATCGTTGTTAGGTTTTGTATCAACAACGTATCTCCAGTAACGAATACCTGTAACTTCTAAGTTAGTACCACTTTCTTGTAAAGCAACCGCTCTAGTGAAAGACAAAGGAGCACCTTTTCTATCTTGAAGAGCAGCACCAGTAACAAGATCGTATTGTTGACCAGCTAAGAAACCAACTGTATTAACACCTTTAGGGTTAGGCCAGTTACCATCAACATCAGGGTAGTTAACACCTAAACGGGTATCAGTAGGTTCGAATTTGTCATAAACAGCAGCAAGGGTAGTGAAACCATTCCAACCAGATTTATTTTGGTTGTAGTGGTTTGTTTTGTACCAAGCAGCACGAACGTTACCACCTCTAGATCCACCAATGTTTTGGTTAGTAAAGATGTTCTCTTTACCAATCACATCATTTGTTGGAGCGTAGTTATCCCATACGTTAGCAGAGATTGAATACTTAGAAGATAAACCTTCAGCAATAGCGATAGCAGCATTCATATCAGCAGCATCGAATGTAGGAGCTGCACGGTTAGCGTAAGCACCTTTATTCAAATACATCTTCATTAACAATACATCAGCAGCGTCTTTGTTTGCTTTGTAAGCAGGACCGCCAGCAGAAGGACCGTTAGGTAAACTTGCTTTGATAGCCGTTAATTCAGTGATAATGAAAGAAGCTGCTTCAACACCTTTCAAAACTTTAGGAGCATTCAACAAGTTTTCACCTGCTTCACGGTAAGGAACCTGACCATACAGATCCAATACAGTATACATAGCGAAAGCGCGTAAGAATCTAGCTTCAGCTGCTTGAGAAGCAGATGGGCTAAAGTTTAATGCGTTTGTTGTGTTAAATACAACTCCTAACAAACTATTGAATACATTACCAACTTGAGAGTGGTCAGCATTCCATGTATGTGCGTGGATTACTCTCCAAACACCGTTATCATCCCAGTCACCACCTCTGGTTGGAACCAAAGATTCATCTGAGCTATTTTCTTCCAAAGAAGTAGCAACGTCTTGTGATTGGAAACCCTGCAAACCATCATAGCAGGCTTGTAAAAGCACAGATACGTCTGTACTCTTTAAAAGGATTGATTGCGCTTGATCAGCTGTCAACGATGAGTTTAGTTTTTCGTCCAATTTAGTACAAGACACAAAACCAACACCCACAGTCAGCATCAGAGCAATCGCAGACTTTTTAATATGTTTCATAAATATCATTTTTATAATTTACTCTAAACGTTTAATTCTAATAATTGGTTGTCTATCTTATAAACTAAAGTTAAGTCCGAAGTTGAAAGATTTAGCAGAAGGATAAGGGATATACTCGATACCTAGAGAAGGTACGCCACCCACATTCTTATCTGTATTTACTTCCGGATCAAAACCACTATACTTAGATATAATTAACAAGTTAGAAGCAGTGAAGAATAAACGAAGATTTTTGATAACACCAACATTACCTACGTTGTAAGAAGCAGAGATGTTTGCCAATTTAATATAATCTCCTTTTTCTAAGTAACGAGTTGAAGTAGTGATTGGGTTAGCCAAACTTTCTTTAACTGCACCACCAAGTAATGATTTTGCAATGTTTCTAGAACCTAAGTTTCCAATTGGAATCAAGGCATTCAAAGTGTTATTGTAGATGTTGTGTCCAGCAGCACCATTGAAGTTAGCAACGAATGACCATTTTTTGTAAGTCAAATCTGTGCTAAGACCATATAATTGGTGTGGGTTAGGATCTCCAATATAGTACAAAGTGTTACCATTATCAGTGAAAGTACTGTTACCAGTTTGATCAAGACCTTTGAATTCTTTCATGTAGAAAGCATTCAACGGATGACCACTTGCTAAACGTTGAACAGAAGCACCAGATAAACCTTGACCACTAATTGCACCAGTTAATACAGCTGGTCCATTGTAGTTTTCAAGTACGTTCTTCAAGAAAGCAACGTTGAAAGATAAGTTCCACTGAAGGTCTTTTTTCTTAGCTAAAACCGCACCTAATGCAAACTCAACACCATTGTTCTTTACATTACCAGGTAAATTAACCCAGTATTTAGTAGAAGGAGCAGGTTGAATCGCATCAAAGTTGAAAAGGATATTAGTTGTATTTCTGTTGAAATAATCGATGTTACCAAAGATTCTACCACCAGCAGTTTCAAAGTCTAAACCAAAGTCTAACTGCTTAGTGCTTTCCCATTTCAAATCTGGGTTAGCAACGTTTGCAAGAGCAATTGATTGCTGACCAAAAGTGTACTGAGACTGAGCTGATCCTGGAGGGAATGAAGAGTTACCAGTGATACCATAAGAAGCTCTTAATTTCAAGCTGCTGAAAGTATGGTTATTCTTCATGAATTTTTCATTATTGATATTCCATGCAAAAGCACCTGAAGGGAAGTAACCATATTTATTGTTAGCACCGAACTTAGAAGATCCATCAGCACGGATAGTTCCAGTTAAGATGTAACGATCTTGGTAATTCAAAACTAAACGACCAAAATAAGATTGTAATTCAGAAGTTGGATCATACCAAGAATAGATATTACGACCAGCTGAACCTGAGTTCTGCATAATGCTTGTGAAATCAACATTACTTTGGTTAGTGAAATCTTTACCAGTCATACCAGCACCTCTATAAACGAATTTCTGATACTCATATCCCACTAAAGCGTTAAGGTTAATTGAGCTAGAGATTTTCTTATGAAAGTCTAAAGTGTGTTGAATAACTTCTGAAGTTAATTCTGCATTAGAATAGTAACCGAATCCAGAACCTTCAATACCAGGGATGGTAATATAAGGTTGTTCACTAGCTCTTCTAACACCTGTTTGGTTGTTTAAACTGAAGTTGAATTTGTAATCCAAATCAGCAGTCAATTTATAACCAACACCAACTGTAGCAAATATGTTTGTGATATCAGCCTGATCATTGTAACCAGCAGACATAGCTAATGGGTTTACAACAGACTCACCTGGAGTGATGTTGATAGAACCATCAGTTTTGTACAATGCTTTGGTTGGATTCCACTGTAAAGCCATACCTATTAAGTTACCCTGGAAACCAGCGTCGTTTGTAACAGGTACACCAATCTCAGTGTTATGAGCAGCCAAAATATTGAAATCTAAAGAAAGTTTTTTGCTCTCTAAGAATTTGTATTGACCGTTCAAGCCGATATTGTATTTTTTCAAGTTTGATTTAAGAACAATACCATTCTGATCAGAATAACCTAAAGAGAAACGGTATTTACCATTTTCGTTACCACCGCTGATTCCCAAATTGTAGTTCTGAGAGAATCCAGTACGGAAGATCGCGTTTTGTGCATCAACATTACTATTCAAATCGCCAGAAGTTAATGCATAAGAAGCTAAAGCAGCTTTGTAACCAGATGCATCTAATACATCATATTTCTTACGAACTGAAGCAACTCCTACTGATGTAGAGAAATCGATTTTGGTTGCACCAGCTTGGCCTTTTTTAGTAGTAATCATTACAACACCATTAGCACCTCTAGAACCGTAGATAGCGGTTGCAGATGCATCTTTCAATACATCCATAGAAGCGATATCAGCAGGATTATAGAAATACAATGGGTTAGCATCTGGAGTTTGACCGATACCAGAAGCACTCAAACCTGGACGAGCATTTCTGCCATCCAAAGGGATACCATCAATTACAAATAATGGAGAGTTACCAGAACGTACAGAACTATTACCGCGGATACGGATAGTTGTAGCACCACCTGGAGCACCACTATTGTTAATCACTTGTACACCCGCAACTTTACCTTGGATCAACTGATCAGGTGCGTTAATCGGGCCTTGGTTAAAATCTTTCGCTTTAACTGATGTTACAGCGCCAGTTAGGTCTTTCTTTCTAGAAGTACCATATCCAATTACAACTACCTCACCGATATTATCGCTAGTAGCAGCTAGAGACACTTCGATTGAAGATTTGTTTTGAATATCAATATTCTGAGTAGCATAGCCTACTGAAGACACTACCAAAGTGGTAGTAGAAGTAGGAACACTAATTTTAAAAGATCCGTCTGCGCCAGTTTGGGCGCCAGCTTTAGAACCTTTCACAACTACTGAGGCGCCAGCCAAAGCAGATCCGTCTTTTGAATCTGTGACTTTACCAGAAATAGTTTTGTTTTGAGCCTGCGAAAATAGCGATAATACGCAGGCAAATAGACCCACGAGCGTGAGTCTGGCAAGCATCTTTACATTCATAAATAGCAGTTTAATAATTAACAAGCGTGTACAAAATACACATTTAATCCCAAAAAAATAAATTGTCACAATTTTGCTCCCCGAGTAGGGCTTAGAGTCAATAATTCGAAGGTCAAGATTCGAACTTCAGATAATAATCAACTCGGCAAGCAACCAAATAACATTTATATCCTTTATCAGGACATGAAAATAGAGTTCCCGCTGCAAGGAAGCACCTTAAAAAAAGATTAAGATGGAGCGCAAACGTTTGCGAAATGCTTTGTTGTTGAAATATAATTCTGTTAAATCTTTTGATTTTTGTTTTGTTCAATTTTATTTTAAAATGATGACGAAATATTAAACAAATTCAATTCTCCTTTTCCAAACTTTCATTACATTAGACTACAATAGAATTTTTGATATGACGAATACTACGCTCAAAAAGATTTCAGAAGTTCTAGGGCTTAGTATATCTACGATTTCTAGAGCCTTAAAAAATCATCCTGATATTTCAGAAAAGACTAAAAAGAAAGTCGTTGAGCTAGCTAAAGCACTTGATTATGAACCTAATGCTAGTGCCATACAATTAAGAACAAAACATAGTAAGATTTTCGGATTGATGGTTCCCACTATTTCTAATTTCTTCTATGACAGCTTCATTGCTTCTGTTGAAGAAGAAAGTAGAAAACAAGGTTTTTCACTCATTATTTTGCAATCGGGCGATGATATTGAGGTAGAAAATGAAAATCTGAAACTCTGCAGACAGAACAGGGTGACCGGTCTCTTTGCCTGTCTTTGTTCTAATACCAGAGATATGAGTGGATTTCTGAAGATGAATGAACTTGAGATTAAAACAGTATTCTTTGACAAAGTGCCCGACATGGAGGGCCTGAATAAAGTCTGCATGGCAGATACAAGGGCTGGAGAAATTGCTGCCGATGCAATCATTCAGGCAAAAATGAAAAACATACTTTCCATATTTGGTAATTCTAATCTTTCCATTACCAAAAAAAGAGAATCGGCTTACATCAATTATTTTAGGTTTAAATCACCCGATGTAAAACTTCAAATCGAACATTGTTGCGATACCGAAAATGCAAAACAAGTTGTTCATCAATATTTAAACAAGAAAAATACATTTGATACGATTTTCTGCATGAGCGATGAAATATTAATCGGTGTGATGAAAGCTATACAGGAATTAAATCTTAGCATTCCGAATGATATTTCAGTCATTGCGATCAGTAATGGATTTATACCCACTTTATTTCATCCGCAAGTAACCTATGTAGAAACAAGTGGCTACCAATTAGGCAAACTCGCTTTTACTCAAATGATGGCATGTATTTCAGGAAGTAATGCCCTACAAGAATTAACACTTGAATCAAAATTGGTAATAGGTGGCTCTCTTTAGTTGCGTTAAATGCGAAGCTCTATTATTCGGATAAACCAAAATTGTTACAACAGAAAAGTTACCATTACTTCTGTGCCGTTACCTAAACTGGAATTAATCTTCATTTCTCCATTAAACAATGAGGCTCTTGTTTGTATATTAATGAGTCCAACCCCATGTGATGTGGCAGATTGATCAAATCCAATACCATCATCTTTAATAATAAGAATTAATTTACCTTCTTCTTGATAGAGTCGAATAAAAATATGTTTTGCTTTTGCATGCTTAAATATATTATTAAACTGCTCTTGAATAATACGATAAATGGCGAGCTTTAAATCATTGGATATTTCTTCTTCATTAAAATCGTAAAAATCCTTTTGAACTTCAAATTCAGTAGATTTTTTAGCAATGGTAATAATATGATCTAATGCATCACTTAACTCCAACTCATTTAAAGAGGGGGGTATCAGATTATGCGATAGTGTTCTAATCTCCTGAATTGCCTCTGTAATTAACTTTTCAATATCACGATAAAGAGGCGATTCTATTTTTAACTCCTTTTTTAATAAACCAAGATACATCATTGATCCTGCTAAAATCTGATTCACGTTGTCATGCAACTCTAAACCAATTTCTGTTCTTTCCCTTTCTTGTGCTATGATAACTGCTTCAGCTATTTCTCGAGTTGTACGTTTCCTTTCATCAGCTAATTTCCTTTCTAATAAAATATTCTCAGTTACATCAGTACCAATAGTTAAAACAGCAATTTTATCATTATAGTTAATCTTATGCAGCGCAAGATCGATATAAAAAAGATCCCCCTTATTACTCTTGCATTTTAGTACTAAATTTTGAATAGCACCATTTTGCATTCTCAATTTTTCGATCAAATCATCTATTTCCATTTGATTGTCAGATTCATAAATATCCCAAATGGACATCGATAGGAACTCTGACTTAGTGAAACCTAAAATCTGAGCTGCAGTTTGATTCGCATCGAGAATTATAAAATCGGATGGATCAAATATAAAAATGCTGTCAGGGTTATTATCGAACAGATACCGATACTTAGCTTCTGAGATACGCATAGTAGTGCTGATCTTATTCCTTTCAATACTATACCCAATGCTCTTTTGAAGTATTAATGCATTTACATCATCTTTTAGCAAATAATCTTGAACACCCAATTTTAAACTATCTATAGCAAATTGCAAATTGCCAAATCCAGTTAAAACAATAACTGGTATCCCATTTGCCAACTTAATCATTTCAACGATGCTATCCATGCCATTACTATCTGGCAAGGATAAATCCAAAAGAATTATATCGAAATTTGCATTCTGCAAACTATTTATTGCTTCCTGAAGAAGTATATTATGTGTTAACTCAATGCCTGGAAATATCTCATGTAAATATTCATGCACTAAAAAATAATCACCTTCATTATCTTCCACTACTAATATTCTCATAACTAAAGATTTACAAGTAAAACTTATTCAGTCTTACCAAGTGTCTGTTTAAACTTAATATAAAATGTTGTTCCTTCATTGACTTTAGAACTAACTGAAATTTTACCACCCAATGCAGTTACTTGAGAATGAATTAAATACAAACCGATTCCTTTACTATCAGAACGTTCATGGAACCGCTGATATAAACCAAAAATTCTATCCTTAACTCTCTCCATATCCATACCAATTCCATTATCGGAAAATTCTAATATAATATAGTCATCTTCGATTTTGGTTTTCAAATTTATCTGCAATTTTCTTTCTGATGATGCAAATTTGATAGAATTACTCATCAAGTTTAGTAGAATACTTTCTAAATAATTAGCATCAAAAAATATAGAAGGTGCCTCTGAAAAATCAGTATTGATAAGTATTTCTGCACTATTAATTAAGGCCTTTAGATCATGTATATTTCTTTCTACAATTGTTTGAAAGTAAATGAGATTAAGGGCAACATATTTATTTTGCTTAATAAACAATACTTTGATAAGATCATTTAAAGTGTCATTTAATTGAAATGTAGCTGTCTTAAAAGCGCCTAATAATTCCTTAGTTGACTTGTCAGGAATTTTATTCATATCAAGCAACTCAACGATTGCCAATAAATTAGTTAGTGGTGCTCTTAAATTATGAGTAGTTATAAAGCCAAACTGTTTTAAATCGGCGTTTGACTGAATTAATTCTTCAATTAATTCCAATCTTTGCTCCTCTTGATGTTTCCGAATAGTTATATCTCTATAATTTAATACAATTGCTCTTACAGAAGGATCTTCTAGTAAATTATATAAAGTAAATTCAATCCATCGAAAATCATTGTCGTCAACCTGATATAATGCCTCTAAATTTCGAATCTCTCCGGGTATTTTTGAAACTTCAAAGAAAGTTTTAATAGTAATTGATCGATAATCATCATGAATCAAATCAGTTCTAAAATAACCATCAGCATTAATAGGATTAATATTAAAACGTATTTTCCCCAAGGGACTTAAATCGCAAATTTTTCCACTTAACTCAATTAATGCATACCCATCAGCACTATTTTCAACAATCGATCTAAATCTTTTCTCGTTTTTCAGAAATAATTGTTGGATTTTATTTCTTTCGATACTATAGCTAATACTCTTTTGAAGAATAATTGGGGTTACTTCATCTTTTATTAAATAATCTTGAACACCCATTTGCATGGTATCCACCGCAAAATTTTTATCAGCATATCCTGTTAATACAATAACTGGTGTACCCTCAACCAACTCAATTATTTCCTTAATAGATTCAATCCCATTGCTATCAGGCAATGTTAGATCCAAAAGTATTATATCAAATTTGTTTTGAGTAATACTTTTCTTTGCCTCAGAGAGAAGCCAACTATGCTCAATTATTACATTGGGAAACACCTCATTAAGGTATTCTTCAACTAATAAATAATCGCCATCGTTATCTTCAACTAATAATATGTTCAAATGATTCATCATGTTTTACTTTGGAATACTGAAATAAAACTTACTTCCCTTTCCTCGTGCTGATTCTAGCCAAATTTTACCGTTAAACCTTTCTACGATTTTTTTACAAATAGCCAGTCCTATACCTGTTCCACTATATTCATCTTTATTATGTAGTCTTTGGAAAATGACAAATATCTTTTCGAAAAATTTCGAATCAATCCCTATGCCATTATCTTCCACAATAAAGACCCAATCTACATCCGATTCTTTTGCACTAACTTTTATCACTGGATCTCTATCTACACTTTTATATTTAATTGCATTACTGATCAGATTTTGAAGCAATTGTAACATGGGAGTTTTATCTGCATTTACAGTTGGAAGTTTTTCAACTATTATCGTTCCATTGCATGTCTGTAATTTCATTTTAAAAAGCTCTTGCAATTCGTCTAATATTTCATTCGTATCAACTGGCTTCAATGCAATTGTGAAACTTGTAAGTCGTGAAAATTGCAGTAAATCGTTAATTAAACGTTTCATTCTATTTGCTCCGTCTACTGCTAAGTTTATGTATTTATTAGCTGTGTCATCTAGTTGGGTCTCGTATTTTTTTTGCAATAACTGCAGAAAGCTTGATACCATTCTAAGTGGCTCTTGTAAATCATGAGAAGCTATATATGCAAAACGTTCTAATTCAACATTTGAATTAGCCAACTCTTCTGCTCGTATCTTTAATTTTAAATTCAAATCTTTCAATAAATTTTCTGTATCAATCTGCATTGTAATATCGCGTGTTGCACCGATCATTCTAATAGCTTCCTTAAGTTCGTTTCTTGTTACATACCCTTTTTCAAAGAAGTGTGCATAGGTATTATCAGGTTTTTTAAATCGATAGGTAGAAGTCCAATAAACCAGATTGGGTTCCTTCAAAAATTTTTCCATCTTTTCTTTAACCACCCCCAAGTCATCCGGATGAATTCTAGATTGCCAGTATGTATTTGTTTCGACATTTGTATTATCCTCAGAATCAATTAAAGTGATCATTCCATCTCCTGTTCTATATACTTCATCCTTTAAAATATTCCAATCCCAGATAATATCATTCGTAGCTTTAGTTACAAGATCGTATCGCTCATTCATTTCTAAAATTTCTTCTTCGAATGTTTTATTTTCAATGATAACTTTTAGAATATTTAAAGCACGAAATAAATTATTTTCTTCTTCTTTATTTGGAAGTCGCGAATCTTTATAATAAACTGCGAATGTTCCAAGAATAGCGCCTAGTGAATTGATAATAAGATAAGACCAACAGGCTTTATAACCAGATTCAAGTGCAAGTACTTTAAAATTCACCCATCTCGGATCATTATTGATATCTGAAACAATCACATTTTGTTTTAAGAAAGCTGCAGTTCCACAAGAACCAACATTCTCACCAATCTTAATGCCATTAATATAAGCAGCGAATTCTGGATTTAGATTTGATCCGGCCCAATTGTATAATCTATCACCTTCTAATCTTAATACAGAACAAGTCATACCTGGATGCAGTTTCTCTAATGCCAAAAGATAGAAATCAATGGTTTCACTTAATATGGTATCTGGACTTGCATTTCTTTCTAATACCTCTTTTTCAAGCTGTTCCAATGTAATTAATCGCTTGGTTTCGGTAATGTCTTTAAAATAAACCGACAACCCTAATTCAGATGGATAAGCACTTACTTCAAAAAGTGTATTTAATGGATCAAAAAAGTCTTCAAAATGTACTGCTATATTTTCGTTTAATGCACGATCATATTCTATTTGTGATTTAGAACCAACTACAGCTGGTAATATATCATAAACTGGTTTTCCGAGAACTTGATCACGCGAAATTCTTAGAATTCTTTCTGCTTCCTTATTAAAATAAGTAAACCTACTTTCAGTATCCACTGTAAAGAAACCATCAGTGATACTCTCTAAAATGATATTTTTTTGATCGTACGCATCTTTTATTTCTTGCTCTATTCTCTTTCGTTCGTTAATAGATCTAAAAAATATGGAAATTCCATCAGCAGTGGGATAAAAGCTTTCCTCATACCAATCTCCTGCCTCTTTAATTTGAATTTCAAAATGTATTGGCTCTTTATCAATTAGAACCTTTTGGAAGTTTTCATGGAAGATCCCTTTTTTTAAAAAAGGATAGGTTTTAAAAATATTCTTCCCAATTAATTCCTCAGCAGATTGTCTTAATAAGTTTTGAGCTGGGGCATTTATATACGTGAAATTAAAATCATTGTCTAAGGCATAAAAGCAATCGGATATACTTTCTAAGATATTTTCCCTTTCGAGTTCCATTTGCTTTTTTTCAGTAATATCTTTTGCAACAGCAAAAATTACTCCTTCTTCAGCAATAGGCACTGCTGTCCAGGACAGCCATTTCATTTCGCCAGTTTTTGTTACAATGTTTTTTTCATAATTCACGAGACTGTGACCTTCTTGGAATTTATCTTTACCTCCAAGGAATTTTTCTTCCAACTCAGGATCATAAAAGCTCGCGATATCTTTTCTTAGCATTTCACTTTCTGAATAACCCAACAAATTAGATACTGCTTGGTTTATCTTTTTAAAATATCCATCAAACCCAATGATACATAAAAGATCAGGTGATAAATTGAAAAAACGATTTAATTCATCGTCAGTCCTAGATTTCTGAATATCTGAACCTATTTGTTTACTAATCCTATTCAATAAATCGGAAGATATTTGCTCGTAAACAAATGGCTTATCGCAAAAGAAATTGAACAAAGCAATTACCCGATCATTATAAAAAATTGGGACGATCAAAACACTGGTTAGTCCGGCCAGATCAGCATTCTCTTTACATAGAAATTCAGATTTATTTATATCGTTGAAATACAAGATCTTTTTCTCTGACCAAGCCCTACCCATTACGCCATTACCCCGGGTAGCAAATTCAAGAGGGAGGGCCTTTCTGAACTTAGCAGCTTTCTCTGTTTTTGACCAATTGGCTTTATATAACATTTTGGTATCGTCTATATTCACTAGCCAAGCCTCAGCATAAGTATATCCGAGATAATTACTAATTTTTTCAATCCCAATGCTTAATGATAATTCCAAAAAGTCATTCCCATTTATAGTTTGAATTAAATCATACAAAAATTCTTTTTCTATTCCTTCCTTCTTGCGTTCTGTAATATTCCTCTGTATAGAAATCCAATGCGTAAAATGTCCGGCATCATTCGCTAAAGGCATAATTGACATATTCGACCAATATACTTCACCATTTTTTTTATAATTCATTACTTCTATCTCACAAGGCTCCCAATTTTTCATTTTTTCTTTTAAACGATCTAATTCAGTCCGTTTTGTTAGTTCACCTTGAAATATTCTAGGGGTTTTGCCAATAATCTCCTCCGATGTATAACCGGTTAATTTAGTAAATGCTTCGTTCACGTACAAGACCCTTGGACCCGGCAAGTCGATAGGCTCGGCCTCTGTAATTAAAACGGAATCTGATGAATTAGTAATAACTGATTTGAATAATCTTAATTGTTGCTCCTCCTTTTTTTGCAAGGAAATATCCTGCATGGCACCAATCATTCTTATACCTTTTCCTTTTGCATCTCGAACAACAACACCCTTGTTTCTAACAAATGCAATTTCACCGTTGGCTTTTAGGAACCTATATTCCTCAGTCCAGTTACTCCCCTTTCCTTTAATCAAGGTATTGATACTATTCAGAATCCTTGGTCTGTCTTCGGCATGTATATGTTCATACCAAACTACGATATCACCCTTATTATTTTGAGTTTCATATCCGAATAATCTAGAAAAACCTTCGCCCCAATATAGCTCATCATTAACAAGGTTTAAATCCCAGATCGCATCAAAAGTTGCCTGTGTAACATATTCATATCGTTCATGGCTATCCTGCAGATTTTTTAGTGCATCTTTAATTTCTGATATATCATGCTGTACCGTCATTCCCGCAACAATTTCGCCATTCTGATTTAGAATTGGAATTGCGGAACACATTACATAAATCTCACCCCGAATAGGATTTTTGATCATGTATTCTTTATTCGATATTTGCTTGCCTTTTAATGCCTGTCTCAAGGGATGGGCTTCAATTATTACTGGCGTTTTAGTGATTGGATCAAATAATTGATAATGATTTTGCCAATTGCTAAGCATAGAACTATTATCGGCAATTCCAATCATCCGATTAAGACCTTCATTACAAATAATCAATTCTCCCAACTGATTTACAAGAGCAACACCATCATTCATTGAATGAATCATTGCATTTAGAAGGACTTCTTTTTCTCGATTTTCTTTTTCGATTTCTTTCGTCTCTGTAATATTCTTTGCAAAAACAGAAATACCTATTTGTTGCCCATTCTCTTTGACTATTGGATTTACAGTGATACTATAATAAGAAAGATGTCCATTTTTTGAAAGACTTTTCTCAAAAGAAAAATGATTCCCCATCCTAGATCTTTCAAGCATTTCGTTTGGGGTGTTTTGATCAGTTCCTGGAAACAAATCCAAAACAGCCCCGCCCACTATTGGAACCTCTCTAAATTGTTCATTACATATTTTAACAAATGCATTATTAAAATTGATCAATTTCAGGTTCATGTCGAATGAATAAACAATATCTGGCATATTGTTTATCAAAGCGAAATAATCAGCCCGTTGTTTTTCCTCTTTATCCTGCAACTGCAATTGCATTTGCTTGGCAAATGGTAGCTTTCTAACTGAAATATACAATTGCTTTTTAGCT
The DNA here is from genome assembly GCA_903821465.1 of uncultured Bacteroidota bacterium. GTDB lineage: Bacteria > Bacteroidota > Bacteroidia > Chitinophagales > Chitinophagaceae > Sediminibacterium. Next base: position 17,948 of record CAIJLK010000050.1, read on the forward strand.
GGGTCAATATTTGACCACTCAGATACAAATGACAAAACCATTATTGAACTATCTGAATTATAGCACTCGAATTCGATAGGTTCTAAATTGCCTTCCTTTAATTTTTCAAAAACCTTTTTGAAATTTTTCGTCTGGTTTTTTATCGCAAGACTAGTAAAGTGCTGATTAAGAAGCGAATTTTTATCAATTCCAATAATGCGAGAAAATTCTTGATTAACATCAATGCATATCCCCTTTTCATCAGTTATACAAAGACCAATTGCATTTTTAGACAATAAATTCAATAGTGGATCCATTAGGTAGATTTCAATCTTTAATTGAATTTTTGAGAAGCGCAAATAGAAGTATCTAATTATTAGGGGCAACTATGCGCGTCTAAATATACTAAAAAAATCAAGTTGTATTTTACTAACACTTATTGCATAGCGTTGTTACCTTGTTTTAAAAGGAAACAATTACTATTATAATCTATTCGTCATTTTGAACTAAAAATTCAACTTTATTTACATGACTTGGCATACTGGTCAGCAGCCAGCTTTGACCCAAGTTCTTTTGCAGTAGCTAAATCAATACAAGCACCACTTTTATCAAGCATTCCCATCTTTGCCATTGCCCTACTATAAAATGCTTCAGCTGATTTTGGATTCAGTTCTATTGCTTTATTATAATCAAACATTGCGGTAGTATTCAGTTTTAAGTTCGTTTTTGCTACTGCTCTATTCAAATAAATATCGGCGTTATTATGATCATGTGAGATAGCAAGATCAAAATCTTTTATAGCCCCATTATAATCATTAAGATTTAATTTTTCAATCCCTCTATTAAAAAAAACATTCGGAGTATTTGGATCCAAAACGATTGCTTTAGTATAGTCCTGCAATGCTCCCTGCGGATCTTTTAAATAAGACCTTACTAAAGCCCGATTAAAATAAATATCGGCACTTCCTGGATTCTGCTCAATTGCCTTATTATAGTCTAATTCAGCACTCTTATACTCTTTTAAATGTCCCTTTTCTATCCCTCTATTGAAGTAAGCATTATTAATCCTTGGATTTAATTCGATGGCCTTTGTGTAATCTCGAATAGCTGCTGGCGCATCATTCATATAACCTCGTGCTAGTCCCCTATTAAAATATAATTCCGCTTTATTGGGAGCTAAAGAAATTGCTTTATTAAAATCTTGGATGGCACCTGTATAATTTCTTAAACCAATATAAGCGAATGCCCGATTCGTGTAAATATCAGTATTTGAACTATCAATACTTATTGCCTTATTATAATCTTGAATGGCACCAGTAAATTCTTTTAAATAGCCCTTTTCAATTCCTCTGTTAAAAAAAATATTCTCAGTATTAGGGTTTAGGGATATTGTCTTGTTAAAATCCTGAATGGCTCCTAAATGGTCGCCTAATGCCGATTTTGCTAAGCCTCGCTTAAAATAAATATCTGTATTGTCAAGGTCTTTCTCTAAAGCAACTGAAAAATCTTGTATGGCGCCACTAAAGTCGTTCATCATTGCCCTTTCGATTGCCCTATTATAATGAGCGTTTGGCATTGTTGGATAAATTATCAAAGCCTTATTATAATCCTGAATAGAGCCCAAATGATCGCCCAACATCGTTTTACAATATGCCCTACTGTAATAAATATCAGCATTTCTAGGTTCAAGAGAGAGTGCTTTTGTATATTCTTTAATGGCTGACTTAAAGTCTTTCTGCTCAAGTTTTTCATTCCCACTTGTAAAATAATCTACTGTGGTTTGGGCAAATACATTTTCTGTAAAAATGAATATGCTAATAAAAGCAAAAGAAAATAGTAGTGTTTTCACCAAGAAAAATTTGATATCAATAATGAGAGGCCATTCCCTTCAAAGATATTAAAGACTATTGAAGCAAGGGTAAAAATGCTTAATATGATCCAAAAATTTTGGAAAGAGACTGAACATTGAGTGGCTTTGTAATAAAATCGGTTACCGCTGAAAACGATTTGGCCTTTTCAATATCTCTTGGATCAATGGAGGAAGTATGCATCACCACCTTACAATTGTCAATTATATTTTGCGGCAATTGGATGAATGCATCTAAGAATTCCCAGCCATCCATAACAGGCATATTAATGTCTAATAATATGAGTTGTGGTAAACTTTCGCTTGGTTTTACAACAATTTGCTTCAGAATTTCAATTGCTTCTGAGGCATTCTCAAAAGAACGTACTTTTTTTTCGGGATAAGCATCCTTAATAATTTCCTGGTTTAAAAAGTTAACCAGTCTATCATCATCAATTAAAAAAATATCGTTTATCAATTCTGCCTTTTTTTTAAAAATGAATTCCCAAGCAATTCAATAAATCCAATTCTACTTAAATGTAGTTAATGATTTAGTTACAAAAAAATTAAGACCTGATAAAGCATTAATTAAAATAAACGACAATCAGCATCCGGATGTATTAACTATTTTATTAATGTTACTATTTCATAGAAATCATCCAGATCGATATTTGAGTCATAAACCAACAGATAAAGACCTTTGATTTTACCACTTTAAGAAAAAGGCACTACATTTATGAAACATTTAAGGAGCAGTGCTATGATTCAACTTGCAATGTGCATTGACGATGACCCCATTGTATTAATGCTGAACGATTTGATTTTAAGGGAACAATCATTTTGTCAAACTTTGATAAAAATAGATAAAGCCGAAACAGCCTTAGACTATTTTGAAGAGCAATCAAAACTTCCTGAAGATGAACAGGCAATACCAGCTTTGATTTTTCTTGACATCAATATGCCTGTTATGGATGGCTGGGAGTTCTTAGAAGCCTTTACGAATCGATTCCAAATTTTTCATGAAAAGATAAAAGTGATCATTTTATCATCTAGTGTGAATCCTGCAGATCTAGAAATGACAGAAAATCATCCTTTAGTTATCGGCTTCATGCCAAAGCCTCTAGGAGAATCTGAATTGGCCAATCTCAAAAAGCATGATTCAATTAAACCCTATTTTGAGTAAGGAGTAAAAAAGTTACTGAGCAATTAGTTGATACTTTTTGAGTATTTGCATTTGCGGCCTGTCTTTTCCATCTCGTGGCTCAACCGATAATCGGTAATTACCCCACCATGGCCCAGCGGCCCAATAAGCACCATTTACTCCATTTTTACTGATATTGCCGAGAAATTTATCAAGCACTTCCAACCATCTTGGATCGTCATCTGGCACACCATATTCGCCAACAAAGCCTTTCTTTTTATTCTTCTTTAACCATTTCAAGAATGGCTTAATTATTTGAATACCTGCATTGGTATTCCTGATATTATATTCATAGGCATGATCAGTAGTTCCTTTAGCATTTAAGTAACGTCCAGTAAAATCCCGATCGAAATAGCAATGTGCTTCATACACAAGATTATCGCAACTATCTACCAATAATTTCAACTGATTATTATTTATTTTCCAGTCAGCTGCATTTGCATATTCAGAACCCGAAATAAAGATTGCATGTACTTTATTCACAGAACGGATTCCGTTTATTGCTTCTTGCGCAATTTTAAACCAAGACATTTCAAACATATCATGCGGCTCATTCATAATTTGAAACCCATAAATATTTTCATATAATTTAAAAGCATTTGCAAGCCTTTTCCAAACATCTTCTAGTGCACTGGATGGTAATTGCTTTGAGCCAATGACCCATGTTTTATTATTTGAGGTATATCGCCCAAAATTTTGAAGCGTCAACTTTACTTGCAACCCAATTTTATTACATTGTTCAATCAATGTAAATAAGCGTTTCATCTCAACACTATCAAGTTCCTCCATTAATACCGGCTGAACCCTTTCCCAGCGAAAGGGAAGGTCAATCATTCTAAACCCCTGATCATAGTAATACTGTAACCCTGTAGAATCTGGATAAATATAATCGACTCCGTAAATGCCAGGAAAGTTTGCCTCCCCGAATTCAGGGCCACAAACTTTTATACCAAAAGGTTTATATAATAATTGAGCACTACTTCCGCTAGATGCTAATAGAAGAATCACTGAGATTAGGGGGTAAACAAATGCCTTCATTTGCTATATGTTGAATTAGTAGGTTTACAACTCTTCCTATCAGGCAATATACGAAATTTAGGGTTATTTAATTTTACATCAATTAAATAAAGAAGGGCGAAGATCTAAGAATGAAAAATACTTTAACCACTTTTCTTACAGCGTAAAGATTCACAGAATGTTGCTATTTCCTCCTTTAATTTGTATATTTTCGGCTCGTGATAATCAGCATTAGTTGAAAATTCCTAACAATGAAATTGAAACAGCTTCTTTTATTCGTTCTATGTTTAATATCCCTTATCGGTTCTGCGCAGAACTATTTACCAGTTGAAAGAGCTTCAAGTGTTAAATTTTATATCAATAATTTTGGATTCAGTACTGAAGGAAGTTTTAATGGATTAAGGGGTGAGATTTATTTTAATCCTTCCAACTTAGAAAAAAGCAGTTTTGAAGTGAGCGTTAATGCTGCATCTGTTTTTACTAAAAATAGAAATAGAGATACCCATCTAAAATCACTCGATTATTTTTATGTAGATAAGTATCCAACAATTTATCTCATTTCTAAAATGATCAGTAAATCTGATCAGGAAGGCTTTTATTGGTTTCAAGGAAACCTTATTATAAAAGGGGTAACTAAAGAAGTAAAATTTCTGTTTAGCGCGGTTCAAGAACGCTCAGGTTATTTGTTTAATGGAAATTTAAATATCAACAGAAGGGATTTTTTAGTGGGAAGTGGCAGTCTTGTATTATCGAATAATGTACAGGTTTCGATCAACGTTTCCACCATGAAAAAATAGTTTCCTATATTATTATTAACAAGAAATTAGGGTTTCGAATTTTGTAATTTATCAAATCTAAATATCCCCTATTGCATTATTAATATTGCCGATATTAATAATGTATTCACCGAATATTGTTCATAAATGATTTCAAAAAAATGAACCTTAATTTGTATTACAGCACTAAACAGTACTACAATTAAATAATGAGGCATTTTTTATTATTACCCGCTATTTTAATCAGTTTAGTTCTTTTGCTTTTATACGCTTGGTGGCCAAGTGAAAAATGGCAGAGAGATTAAATATCACTTGCTGAATCTTCTTGATTTAGAATGGGTAGCCAATTGCTAAGTTGAATACTAAATTCTGTCTGCGCCATTCGGCACTTCCTAAATCAATTTCGTTGAGCACCCATCTTTTCCCATCAGGCAAAAAAGGTTTTCTTATTGGCATTGCAAAATCAAATCTTAATACAAAGAAATTCACATCTATTCGTAATCCGATACCGGTACCAACGGCCATTTCTTTCATAAAATTGCTACTGAATTTAGAACCTGGCCTTGAAGTATCAGCTTTCATCGTCCATATATTCCCAGCATCAACAAATAATGCTCCATACAAAACTGAAAAAAGTTTGGTTCTGAGTTCTGAATTGAATTCCATTTTTATATCAGCAGGCTGCTCTGGTAAAATCACAGTACTTGAAGATGCATTCCCTGCATAAAAGGTTCCAGGTCCGATAGATCTTGCTCTGAATGCACGAATATCGTTGGTACCCCCAGCAAAAAATGCTTTAACAAATGGGAGTAATTCGCTATTACCATATGCATAACCTATACCACCTAAAATTCTAGTTGCAAGAATATTACTTTTATTAATTCTTAGATAATGTCTGAATTCCAATTCTGTTCTGATATACTGAGAGTAGGGTATTCCAAAAAGTGTTTTCTGTTTCCCCTTGCTTAAATCGGCTCCTGAAATAATGCCCATCGCATTTCCAGAAAGATCAATATTGGCATTAATAAAATAGTTGTGTCTATTCTGGTTCGATTTAATCTGTGTATTGTAGTTGTAATTGTAATTGGGGCCTACAATAAACTGCTTTTCAATACTTCTTGCAAGTGTAATATTGGTATCTAACCTTTGTTGATATTCTGGCGAAATATAGGTTGGCCTTACCAGATTCATTGAGAATATATCTAAACGATGCTCTTGCCGAATATCTGATTTCCAAATATAACCATAGCTAAGCTTCGCCGAATTAAGGGTATACTGGGTATTTCTTGCGAAATACTCATAGAGCAATGTTGTTTTTGTTTGTGGAGTAAAGCCACCCTTTGTGATTTTGTTTACCTTAAAAGGAGCAATAATTCTAGGTGAAAGCAAATTGAATTCAACACCAAAACGATTAGTGGTAACGGTTGGCTGTTGGGTAGAAACCTGTTTTTCTAATCCTCCATAAATTTTTGCTGAAAACTGTTCTGCGCCATGAAAGAAATTTCTATGGCGCCATGTCAAAGAAACTTCTGTGCCTGCAGAGTTGTTCGATTTGGTTAACCCTGATACCTCAACTCTCAAAGATTTATCTTTTGAAGCAGTAAGATAATAATACACATTTAGCTTGGGGTTAGCACTGGTATCAGCTTCCTGATACCTTGCATTTACAAATTTGTACATCCCTAGACTTACAAGATGTTTTAATGACTGATTATGCAATTCTCTACTGTAAATATCACCCGATTTAACAGCTAATGATCTTGTGAAAACCTTCGGTTTAACTCTTTTTAATGGATCATAAATATGATACCCTTCAAATAGGGTTGCATTATTCAAAACATTATTCGCAGTTGTGTCGGTATCATTTTTGTAATCTGCAAAAACAAAAATATTCCCAATATGATAGTCCTGTTTTGCTTTTTTAGGCGTTTCTCTTTTAAACCTACAAACGATATCAACTTGATTATTCCCTAGAGCAGAATCTACATCCATGATCAAATAATCAGCACTGAAAAAAAACATTCCCCTTTCTTTCAATCCTGCATCAATTCTATTTCTCTCTAATTTTATTTGATCTAAATCATAATTAGTTCCGGTTTTCAAGATAGTAGATTGACCTAATTCGATGATGTCTCTTCCAATTACAGTGCTGCTATCAAAATGGTATTGTATTTTCCGGATGGTATAAACAGGATGTAATTTAGCAGTGTAAACAACTCTTAGATCTTTCTCTTTTTTAATGGTATCTACTTTTACTTCCGATTGAAAATAACCTCGGTTCTCTAATCGATTTTCAATAATATCTCTACTCTTTTCAAAATTAATAGTGCTTCCTAATACGGGGGGTTCTCCTACACTATTTTTTAACCAATAACGCAAACCTTTACCAGTTGGTGTCCCTGCCCAATTATAAATGATAAGTTTATAAGGTAGTCCGAGTATATTACTGTTAGGTTTTATTTTAATTAACCCATTAAGTTCTTCTTTTAAATTCTTTTTATTCAATTGCATGGTGTCAACCAAATTCACTAATTCTAATGTTGATCCTTTATACAATGTATCATTCTCGGGAACGTTCTTTGTTATATTGCATGCAGATACAATCAGGATAAATAAAAATAAAAATATTTTAAGATTCAGCTGCATGATACTAATTGACTTTATTTTCTTTAGCCAACTTCTTTTTCTTTTCTTTATCAGAAGCCCCAGGCTTATTAAACATTTCTTTGAATTTATCATACTCCACAGTAAAAATAAAAGTAACTCCTGTTTCGATAATTTGCCCTTCTATCACACCCTCATACTTATTCTTACTATAGGTTCTTAACATATACTTTCCATCTTTACTCAACATATAATCAACCTGAACGTCACTTGAAATAATAGACGCATTTTGCGCTGATGAGGTTCCTTCAATGGGTACATTCGCTCCAACATTTACTTTAATTCGATCATTATTAAGCGTTCTAGACATGCCAACTTTCAGGTCCGTTCTTGTCTTTGCAGTTCCTGTTGAGTAATCATCTTGCGACTCAAAATCGAAATTAATATCTACTCCTTTTACTAAGCCTCCTGCCACACGGTTTAATTGACTTGACAAGACGCCACTCACACTTTGCCTTACCATCGTACCAGTAGTAGTTGAGCCTGTATTATTTTGCATTAGATCCTCTCCCACAAACCTACCAAGTAATAATAAGGCAAATACCTGCTTGTTCATTTCAGACTCATCAGTACGAAGCTTCTGCAACTTTTCATCAACAAGTGGCCATTTAGAGATCTCTTGATCTGCAATCATTATATCAAACCCAATCTGGGGCTTCATCAGATCGCCATTCATTTTCAAATACACTTCTACTGGAAGCCTTTGTTTATACTTATTAATTTCTGTTTGTGTTTGTCCCACCAACAGTGGCTCTACAAGATCAATTGGCGACGCTTTTAATTTGTACAGTGCAGCTATGTTAACAAATGCTGACATAGGATCGCCAGTCCATGTAATGGTACTTCCTTTTACAATTTCAAATTTCTTCTTCAACATATTCAAGGAAAACTGATAAGTACCTTTTTCTAATTCATACAGACCTGTAAGGCTAAGTTTTCCACTTTCATCGAGGGTGACTGCTAAATTGGATTTCCCTTTTACAGTAATCGCATCTCCTGTCTGACTATCTATAATCATCGAGAAAACTGCTGCGGTATCTGTTTCTATCATGGTATTCAAAATCAGTGCACTAAAAACTGAATGTTTAACAAGACTATCATTAATAATAATTTTAGTCAGTGTATCATTGATCTTTTTGGTATCAATGAAATTAACAACACCCTCCCTACTTTGGATCTCAGGATTCGATCCGGGCATCACAACAGTTAGATCTGTATTCTTGTTTGCAATCAATTTTGCATTTACATTAGGCGCCTCTAAATTACCTGTAATCTTAATATCAGCATCCATATTCAACTTCCCGAAGAACAACTGATTATCGGCTTGCGTGGAATTAATCAAATTAAAATCGTGCGCATTTAATTTAAGATCAAAATCATAATCCCTAAAATTTTTGGTCAACAGATTGCCGTCCAAAATGGCCTTATTACCAAGGCTATCTGATAGACTAAATTCTTTAAAATGTATGCCAGTTGCATCAACCCTCACTTCATCTTGATCTATTTTAAATTTCTGACCAAGCATAGTTGAAGTCATAGATACATTCTCGAAGTTCATTACTCCATTGACAGAAGGCTTGTCAATACTCCCTTCTATGTCTACCTTTGCTTTAACATTTCCACTTGCATCTTTTAACTGATTAGCTGAAAAGGGTTTGAGTATCGCCATATCCAAGCTATCTGCTAATAAATGAAGATTCATGAGCCCTTGCTTAGTTTGATATGTTCCTCTGAGATATGCCTGATTTTTTTTGCCTTTCAATTCAACATTGGCATTAAATCTATCTTCTCCAATATTATCAACCTTCACCAAAAGATCGCCGACAGTGTTTCGCTGATACGCAAGATTCGTAATTTTAATATCAGAAGTAAAAGTTGGATGCGATGATACCGCATCAAAAACAATCGCATTACCATTCACTATTCCATCTGCAAATAAAGAGTCTTTCTTTGCAATATCAGTAATGGTATTGATGTCGAAATTTTTGAACTCCAATTTCAATGGTGCATCAATTTCGTTGTTCACACTATTTAACGAGATAGACTGGTCTCTGAATTGGAATTGAAAGTCCTTAGCATAAATACCAGTACTATCATATCTAATATAATTACCTTCTTTAACTAGCCACTTCTGTTTATTCAATAATAAACTATCCGGGTTGAAATGAACTTTAAATCCATTTGACAATTGATTTAAAATAACAGCTAGTTGATAATTTTTTTCGAATTTTTTATCTCTGAATATAAGATTTCCAAAAACACTTTTTTGTTTCACAAAGCCGTCAAGACTAGTCTCATTAATAATAAAACTTGGGTTACCAGCTTGGTGTAACCTTAGGTGATAGTCTAACTGATCTTTACCTGTGGCGGCCTCAAATATTAATTTCTTGATATGATAATTATTATACTGAACTAAAGCTGCTGTTGCATTGAGTTTTAAATCATTTAACGCACTATTAAAATGCATAGAGGCCCGAATGGTATCAGTACCTTCTAATTCCGGCATGAATCTTAAAACAAGTGGTGAAGTGTTGAAACGAAAATCAGCATTCCAGTCCTGCTGTAAAAAAGATGTATCCTTAAAACCAGGTATTTGATAATACTGATTAATAGTATGTTCAAGTGCAGTGCCTAACTCTGTTAATTTATATTTCCCTAGCAAATGCATCTTCACAGGTTTTGAATTCAAATCCAATGACTGATAATCTATTTCGTTTTTAGCAGTTAAAATAATAGAATCAGTTGAAAATGTTTTTTTCTGGTAGGTTAAATGCATGTTACGAACCATTAAATTCCCATCCAAACTATCTGGATTGGAATTTTGAAAGTCGCCATATACCCTGCCATGAAAAGCCAACTGATCTTTAGCCAAATGAAGTTGCGTTAAATTAATAGTATCTACTTTAAAGTTAATCTTGAAGGAAGGAAAAGGATTATTCAGTTCTGCAGATGCATTTAAAATATAACTCAGATTAGGATCATTTAGTGATGATTCAATTGCGGCATTCCCATTATTTAAATTAAGCCCAAAAAAGAGATTGTTATATCGGTAGTCACGAACATTTGCGTCTAAGATATTTGCGTGCATCTCTGCTTCCATGGTTTTATAATCAAAGCCCTTACCTGTTGCAGTTGCTTTTAAGGAAATATTTCCAAGGTTTTTTTCTTGACTTAAAATTTTTCCAAGGTTCAATGAATCTAATTGAACAGTTCCTGAAAAAGATTTTTGATCACTCATCGTAGCCTCTATTTTGGCATCACCATCAGAAGAATGCGCATTAATCTGGGTGCTAAATGCCTTGATAGTTCCTTTAAATTTTCCATTCATTGATACTAAATCCGGTATTCGCAAAAAAACGGGTAAGGTTTTTGGTGGAGCTACCCCTTCAATATCCTTTCTTCCAGAAATTAACTGAGCAATATTTAAATCGGCATATAGATGATCAACTTTAGGTAAGCCACGAACAATTCCATTTGCTTTAATGCTACTATTTCCGATACCGCTCAATTCTAGTCGCGGTATTTTCAAGTTGCTCAGATACCCATTCATTTCAGTATTGATACTTATAACAGATCTCTGATAACCATGAAGGGTTTTATCGAGTGTGGGAGCTAATAGTAAGATATCGCTGATAGCAAGTTTACTGTTACGCAAATTGGCATTAATCTGTATGTTTTCAGGGTGGGTTATTATGCTGCCTACTGAAGGATATTTCAGAATAAGTTTTTCTTGAAGAACTGATCTGTCTGTCTTCAATAGCAAATGCTCTAATTTGGCTTGTTGATCGCTATAATAAAAATGGGTTGAAAACTCAAGGAGCTGTAATCCACTTTTTTCTTTTACTGATAATTTCTGTAACCTGCCTCGATAGGTCAATGGGTTTGCATCAAGGCTATCTAATTGCAGGTGCAAATTCCTTAATTGCAAATGCTGAAAATCTATTCCCTTCTTAATAGGAGCAGCATTGTAATTATCAAAACTAATATTGTTACTGTCGATCAAAATATTTTTAGCTGTGACCAACCAGTTGGTTGTAGAACTATCTTTTGGCTTTGAAGCCAATTCCTGGGCTGCTGAATTAGTCTTGCCTATTTTATCAATTGCAAATGCCAAATTTGATTTTGATATGGTTAATTGATCAATGGGGAATATTAATTTATTCAGATCCATCTTCCCCATTAATAAAAGCAACTGATCTGCATTCAATTCAGTATGTATTCCTGCAATTGCATCTTTATAATTTAAGGATACATGAACTAACGCTATTTTGCTCAAACTAATTTCTGGTAACAAAGAATTAGAGGGAGGTTTTTTTTCTTTTGTTTTATCTGAATGCGGTGTAACTAATGGATAAAATTTTTCAAGCTGTAGGTTGAGAGTTGCTATATTTAAATCTGAGAAATTGAAAATCGACTTCTCAAGATTAAATTCTTTGATGGCAGTTTGCAGACTACCCAAAAATAAATTTGTGTTTATTCCAGCTACATCATCTTTAAAACGAAAGCTGCAATTTTTTATGTCAATTTTTCCTAAATTAAATTGAAGTGATGTAGATGAATCAGATTTAGACTTTTCAGTATTAGTCTTTGAGGCAAAGGCTTGTATAATAAAGTTGTAATTAAAAACAGTGTCTGGCTTATTTCTTTTAATATTCATGCCAATCCCTTCTAGTTCTACTGCCTTAACTTGCACTTTGTTTTGTAATAATTTAAATAGCGAAATATCAACAGAAAGTCGGTTACACCATAAAAGGCTATCTTTTTGTTGGTCTTCAAAATAGATTTTTTCTAATAAAATATGATTAGGAAAATCAATTCTCAATTTCGCAATGGAAACTTTAGATTTAAGTTTTTCATTTAACCAACTTACTGTTTGGTTTTTTGCAAACTCTTGCACTAATGGAAGCTGAATCAGTATTATGATCAAAATAGCCAAGGCCACTACTATGGCTATGATCCAAGTGAGGAATTTTATAAGGAAGCTTGTATATTTTTTGATGGCGGACTTGAGCATATTTTCCGATGTCTATTGGGGATTCAAACTCCCTTCATTCTTGAAGGTGAAGTTAGCATATTTTAAAGCTATATGATCCGAAGATGGCAGGCTTGATTCTTAACCATAAATACTTGCTAACTTCCCGCTTGAATTGAAAAAAAATAAACTATGAATAATCAATCAAAAATAGCACTTGTAACTGGCGGAAGCCGTGGACTGGGAAGAGATATGGCATTAAGGCTTGCTGAAAAAGGTAATGATGTTATTATTACTTATCAATCAAAAAAAGAAGCAGCAGAAGCAGTAGTTGTTGAAATTGAAAAGATCGGACGCAAAGCAGCGGCTTTATTTCTAGATACGAGCAACTTTAATTCGCTTGACAATTTCATCGAAGGGTTAAAAGGAATATTAAATACCCAGTGGCAAACAACGCATTTTGATTTTCTTGTAAACAATGCAGGTATGGGTTCAACCATTCCATTTGAAAAGGCAACTCCTGAAGATTTTGATCTATTTATGGATGTTCACTTTAAATCTGTTTATTTTTTGATTCAGAAGTCGCTCCCTCTCTTAAACAATAATGGAAGAATCGTAAATGTTTCATCAGGATCTACCAGATCATTTGTGTTTGGATATAGCATTTATGCATCTATGAAAGGTGCAATTGAAACACTTACTAAATATCTCGCAAAAGAATTAGGAAGCAGAGGCATTACTGTAAATGTATTAGCGCCCGGCCCAATTGAAACAGATTTCAATAACGCAGCAATTAGAAATAATCCAGAACGAAAAGCAATGATGGGCACAATGGCTGCATTGGGCAGAGTTGGACAGGCCAATGATATAGGGGGCATCGTTGCATTTCTCTGTTCAGAAGATGCGGGTTGGATTACAGGGCAACGGATAGAAGCTTCGGGTGGACTAACTCTCTAATTATTTTTTAGCCCTTTCATATTGCAAAGGCCAATCTATTTTTTCATTGAGTGCATTTGCTGCATTCAATGGGAAATATGGATTGCGCAGTGATTCTCGCGCTATTAGCACTAGATCGGCTTCGCTATTCAATAAAATATCTTCTGCCTGCTGGGCTTCTGTTATCAATCCAACTGCAGCAGTTAAGATCCCGGAAGCTGCTTTTATTTTATGGGAAAAGGGAACTTGATATCCTGGGGCAACAGGGATTTTGACATTACTAATATTACCTCCTGTTGAACAATCAATCAGATCTACTCCTAGCTCTTTTAGTATAATGCAAACTGAGATAGATTCTTCGATAGACCATCCGCCTTCTATCCAATCTGTTGCAGAGATTCGTACAAAAATGGGCAATTCTGCTGGCCAGTTTTCTTGAATTGATTTTACCACTTCGCAGACAATTCGAATTCTATTTTCGAAACTGCCACCATATTCATCTGTTCTAAGATTTGATTTGGGAGATAAAAATTCATGCAAAAGATAGCCATGAGCTGCATGTATTTCAACAACTTTAAATCCTGCCTGCCATGCTCTTTTTGCGGCTGCACCAAATGCATCCACTACATCTTCAATTCCATCAACACTCAATGCATGAGGCAAAGAAAAGGAATCATTAAATGCAATAGCACTAGGCCCCACAGTATCCCATCCCTCTTCACCTGACTTTAACAATCCAGCACCTTTCCATGGTGGCTCGCAACTTGCTTTTCTTCCAGCATGTGCAAGTTGAATAGCAGGTACCGAACCTTGCTTGATGATAAATTCTGTTATTTTTTTTAAGTTTTGAATATGATCGTCTTTCCAGATACCTAAATCAAACGGCGAAATTCTACCCTCTGGAACAACAGCACAGGCTTCAGAAATAATCAATCCTGCACCACCAACAGCACGGCTGCCATAGTGTACCAAATGCCAATCATTTGCGTACCCATCTTCTGCGGAATACTGACACATTGGAGAAATAGCTATTCTGTTTTTTAAACGAACTGATTTAATATCGAGTGAGGAATAAAGCTTTGCCATAATTTTGAATTCTGATCAAAACTAATAAGTTCTGTTCACAAATATCCAAAGCTAATTTTTGTAACTTTCGATATGCTTAAAAAAATCCTGCTAATTCCAGCTTTTGTATCGGTTATTAACTGCTTTGCACAAGCAAAGACAGATAGTCTACTATTGACTATTCTACAAAAGGCAAATACAGTTGTTGCAAGAAAAGTTTTAGAAGACCCTCAAACTCATCGACTTCAAATTATTTATACACAGATCAATAGAGACGGACAGAATAAACCCAGTTTTAAAAATTATTATTATAATTATGATGCAAATAGTTATTTCAATCCAGCATCGATGGTAAAGATGCCTCTGGCATTTTTATCACTTGAAAAATTAAATGAATTAAATTATTCAGGGTTGAATAAGTTTACTAGAATGCAATTCGATAGTAATTATGTCGGACAGAAAACACTCCTCAAAGACAGTACTTCTGATACGGGTTATCCAAGTATTGCAAACTTTATTAAGCGGGCTTTTTTGATCAGTGAGAACGACCCTTACAATCGGATGTATCAGTTTGTTGGGCAAGAATCAATCAATAGAATCCTTCAAAACAAGGGGTACAATCGTTTACGAATTACCCGTCAGTTTATGGGCTATACAGAAGAACAGAATAGACATACCAACCCTATTCTGTTTATAAATCCTAATGGAAGTAACCTATATCAACAAGACGGGGCTTACAATTCAAAGCCATTTGACTTTAGCAATCCATTTTTATTAGGCAAAGGGTACTTCAATAAAAATGATAGTTTAGTTCATGAACCATTTGATTTTACAAAACATAATTATATCCCACTCGAAGATTTTCAACAAATGTTGCAATCGGTTTTGTTTCCTTCATCTGTCCCAGAAAAACAAAGATTTAATTTAAAAAAAGAAGATCGAGCTTATCTGCTGAAATTTTTGTCGCAGTATCCATCCGAAACCAGTTATCCAAAATACAATGATTCATTATTTTATGATAGTTATGTAAAATTCTTTTTCCAAGATAGCACGCACCGAATGCCTTCCCATATTCGTGTATTTAATAAAGTAGGATGGGCTTATGGATTTCTTACCGATGTTTCGTATGTGATTGACCTGAAAAACAAGGTAGAGTATATGTTATCTGCAACGATATATGTGAACCAAGATGGAATTTTAAATGACAACAAGTATGAATATGAAACAGTTGGGCACCCATTTTTAAATGAATTAGGCAAATCAATATATAATTTCGAATTGAAAAGAAAAAGAGAGTTTCGATCTGATTTATCTGAATTCAAAATAAAATACGACAAACGCAATCCGTTGGACAAAAGAACAGCAATCATAGAGGTAGATAATTGAGAATCTTTAAGTAACTTTCAGTCTATATGTGGTATTATCTTTCAGTATTCGCTGCCGCTTTTTTGGTTGACCTGCTACCGTTCTTTGGCCCGCCCGCATGGACTGTTATGGTATTTTTTCAAATGAAATTTGATCTCAATATTTGGTTTGTATTGATATCAGGCGTATTAGGATCGGCCTTGGGGAGATACACATTGTTTTTATATATCCCTTATTTATCTGATCGATATATAAAACTTGAGAAAAACGAAGACCTACACTTTATTGGTGAAAAATTAGCGCATAAGGGTTGGAAGATTCAAATATTTGTATTTCTCTATACTTTAATGCCATTGCCCACAACAAGCCTGTTTTCAGCGGCGGGTATCGCTAAAATTAAAGCCATCTATATTGTACCTACATTCTTAGTGGGCAAATTTTTGAGTGATATGGTTATGGTTTTTTCGGGGGATTATGTAGCCAATAATACAGCAAGTTTTTTAAAAGGATTTCTAACCTGGAAGAGTTTATCAGGAATATTTCTTGGTGTGTTTATTCTATCAATGTTGCTATTTATTGATTGGCGAAAGCTTTTAATAGAAAAGAAATTATCGTTGAGTTTTCGCATCCTTAAATAGATAGTTAGATTTTGAAAAAGATCTTCTTTTGATAAAAAAAATGACAGATCCTCCATTCCGTAGCAAATATGGCAACTGAACTGATTATGCCAATTAGGTGTGCTGATAAACCAGTGAATTGTAATCCCCCTTTCCCTATTGCTTGGATATATTCGTTAAACCAACGACTACCTACAATTTCGATGAACAAGTAAATAAATAGCGAGTTCACACCAACAATTGTGAAAAATAGCAAATATTTTTTGTGTTCCTTGATGTCGATCCACCAATATAATAGTGCTAAAAACAATAGACAAAATCCACCAGAAGCAAATACAAATGAACTAGTAGCAATTCGTTTAATAATAGGAGTGATATTGCTATCCATTCCAAATCCAATGATTAAAAAAGCAATGCCAAAAATTATCAGCCATTTCATTTTGACTTTTGGTTTAAGCTTTGACAAAAGGAGTTTACCAGCCAATACCCCCCAGATGGTATGTGCTGCAGTTGGAATACAATTAATGGCCACCCATCCTCCTTTATTTATTTTATTCATTAAGATCAGATCAACATAATTACCAAAATTTTGTTGATCAGTAAATGGTTGCTCAAAGCCATTAATATGTGTAAATCGGTAAAGTATTTCTGTCAAAAACAACAAGCCGAAACTAAAAATCAACTGCCATTTAAAATTCCATCGGTATATTAAAAAAGCAACGAGTGTAGTGAATGATAATTGCGTAAGCACATCCCAAAGTTCAAATGACAAACCATTTGGGCGAACCGCATAATCCAACACGCCCCAGAAAAAAAGCCAGCCCGAGCGTTTTAAAATCTTAAGAAATGAAGCTGACCAACTAACACCTTCCTGCAATTGACGTTGCAAAGAATAAGCCATGGCTGTGCCGGCCATGAACATGAATGCGGGCTGAATTAAATCCCAGAATCTGAGACCATTCCAGGGATGATGAAAAAACTGAATCGTTATGGTTTGCAACCAAGAACCTTCTTGCATAGCATGCAAATGCTCATATAAACCGGTACTCTCAAGCATTAAAAAAACCATGATCAATCCCCGCATGAAGTCGAGCGACTCTAACCGATTTGATATAGAATAGTTTCGTTCCATCATTTTTTATCGATTTCTTTTTTGGTAATTACTCTAGGTTGAACATTGCCCAATAAAAACTGTAGGGGGATTTCAAAGCGGCCTCTCCAAGAATCTTCACTATGATCTTGACCAGGAAAAAATTTAGTTACCCAATTACTTTCAGAGAACCCTTTTTCTATCATTAGTTCATCTACTTTCTTTTGTAAAGGAGGATACATGGCGTCAAGTGTTTGATCGCCATAATCAAAATAAATTTTATGGTTCTTGGGGTTCGGGAGTTTGATTTTCATATATGAAATAAACGCTTCTGGGATTGGATTGTTTTTCTGTATAAAAATACCGGGCCAATGGGTAGATAAACAGGCTGCACCGCCAAAGACATTTGGATATTCGCAGATTGCATACATTGAAATTAATCCTCCCATACTACTACCTGCGATGAAAGTATGTGGGGCATCTTTTCTAGTTGCATATTTTTTATCAATTAGAGGCTTCAATTCTTGAACCAAAAACTTCAAATAACCGTCTGATTGAATTTGATAATTTCCAAAAACCGACACACCATTATTTCTAGCTGAATTAAGTACAAATACTCTTTTCGCAGAATCTAAACTTTCGAAGGGTTTTTGTGGGAAATAATCGGCATGCCTACTCTTGTCGCCATTCCAAACACCTACTACGATCAGGTCTTGAACTTTTGATTCAAGCATTAAGCGAGTAATTATCTTATCAATATCCCATGATTTCTTGTTCCATGTTGTGGTACTGTCAAAAAGCATCTGCCCGTCATGCATATACAACACAGCATATTTTTTCTTGGGCGAATATCCTTCAGGAAGCCACACGTCAATATTTCTTGCATCAACAAATTTGGATGGCATTTTTTCAATGCGTTCAATGGTTCCTTTCTGAACTTTTGGAAGTGGCTGCGCAAACAAATTAAAAAAGAAAAAAGGTAACCCTAAAGTAAGTAGTAGCTTTCTCATTGGTTAGATTTTTAGATTGATGATTTATGAAATAGTTGTTTGTATGCTGCATCATCCATATATTCTAAGATATCCCCAGGCTGACATTCTAGGGTTTTACAAATTTCTTCCAAAGTTGAAAATCGAATTGCTTTTGCTTTACCGCTTTTTAAAATACTCATATTTGAGATGGTGATCCCAACACGATCACTGAGTTCTGTTAAACTCATTTTACGGCGAGCTAATACAATATCTAAGTTAACTACTATGGGCATATTAGATGGTTAAGTCTTGATCGTGTTGAATTTGATACCCAGTATAGAATGCTTTTGCGATAATCATGATAAATAAGGCAGCAAGAAAATAGCCCCAACCTAAATGATAATTGGGGTTGGCTATCATAAAAATGGGATTTTGGAAATTAGTCAACGTAGATTTAAACTGAAGACTAATATAGAATTGTTTGCCCCATATGTAAATAATAAACATTAAAATTTCAAAGGCCAATAAAGAGAATCCTAGATTGCGCAATTTCAGGTAATTGGTTTTTGTAAAGATTTTCCCTTGTCGAATATTATCTATAAAAAATGCCAATTGCCAACTAAAATAAGCTAATAATAAAAAGAATAAACACTGAGGCAAGAGTAATAAACTTCTTGCCTGAAAGCTGGTTGGCTTTATATAGGCAGTTCCCGTTTCAAAATCAATTTTTGAGACAGTATTTCCTCTAGTCTGGATTTGATTAAATGGAAAGTCAGTTTTATAATTCAAATTCACGGTATCGGCACCTACGGCTGTATTAAAATCTACCGGAATGGCAATCCCCTGTTTATACTCTCCTGATAATTTTCCCATGAACTGGTAGGTACTAAAATCAAAAAATAGATGCAATAACATGATCAGTGATAAAGCAAAAAATAAAGCACTTGCAGCAATTATACCAACAACCGAAAACCGGTCAAGCAACAGATTGATTAGCTTCATTTCAATAATTTTATACCGTAATATAGATATTTATTATTGTTATTCAATAATAAATATAAATTAAGATAGTTGGCAATACTTGATGCAAAGAGTATGACTAATTAAATTAAGCCGATTTTTTGAGAATGCAGTATCGCTTCAGCATTATTATTAAAAAGGCAAACATGAATATTTTTATTAGTAATAGAATCTAATAATTTGCTGGTAGAATGGATAGTACGATGTCGAATTTGCCGGATATAAATCGCATAAATATTATTTGGATATTGATTCGCTAAAGCTTTGTATAATTCTGGGTCCCTTTGAGAATTATCACCCAATAGAATAAATTGTTGCGCTGGGAACGAATCCATGATTCTTGAAATCCGATGGAATTTTAATTGATGATTCGACTTCCCTGATTTAAATAGCTGAAAAAATCGTTTTAATTTATTCAACATCAAAACCCCTTCAGGTAATTCATTGTGCAGAAAGAATTCAGTTAGGTATTCATATAAGTTCCATTCGCTGCTAGATACATAAAAGAAAGGATTGGGGAGATGTGAATCAGTATGTGCAAGAGATAATAATTGGTAATGTTTTACCACATCGTTAAATGGCTTTCGACTCCTCGGATTTCTAATAAATAGCAGTCTCAACTTTTTTAAACTAGAGGAAGAATGTGAAATTAACAAAGTATCGTCGATATCAGAAATGAATGCATATTGGGTGGAATTGGGTATAAATACCTTTCCAGTTGCCTTTGTTAATATTTCACGATTATTAGAAAGTAAATATACATCTATAGAATGCCAGCCGGCTTTTACTTCATCGCTTGATTGCCATTCAAATTTAAAAAAACCGTCTTCCTGAGAAATCGCAAAAAATTTCTGTTCGCCCCAATGCATTTCCAATAAATACCCTGATCTGGGTTTTACCATAAACAAGCGTAAAAGATGTAGTGCATTTATAAATGGATTATTGCTATACCTATTTTCAATTGTATGGTTCCCGCGCAAAACATGACCATAGAGTATAATATTGTTTTTATGCCCATATCCATTGTATACCTTTACAGAAGAATAAGAATCTTTCAAGTTACTGGTATGCTTTGTTTTCTTGAGCAATTTACGTATAACTATGAATGAAATAATCAATCAACATTTGCTATTTGTTATTAATCCTTGTTCAGGTGTAGGCTGTATAAATTGGGAAGAAAGGATTCTTGCTTATTTAGCACCGTTTCAACATCAATTAACGTTTTTTAATCTTACCAAAAATACACAGCACAATAACTTATTAGAAGAGATCACCAAACTGCAGCCAAACATTGTAATTGCAGTAGGTGGCGATGGAACCATTCGATTTGTAGCTACTTGTTTGCTTAATATAAATATTCCCTTAGGAATTATTCCAGCGGGTTCGGCAAATGGTTTAGCAATGGAACTAGGAATGACAAATGATTTAGCACATTCACTTGATACCATTCTTACTGGTTTCAAAAAAACAATTCATGCAATCGAGATCAATCATCAAATATGCATACACTTAAGTGATATCGGATTAAATGCGCATGCCATAAGAAAATTTGAGATGCAACAAAATCGAGGCTTTTGGGGTTACTTCCTAGCCTCCTTAAAAGTATTATGGAATACCCCAAAAATTAAAGCTTCATTAGAATTCAATAATCAAGTAGTTAATACAAAAGCAGAATTGATCGTAATTGCCAATTGCACGATGTACGGAACTGGTGCTATTATAAATCCAATCGGGGTTTTAAATGATACAAAATTTGAAATTGTAGTTGTTAAAATAATTTCTCTTTTTGAAATATTTAAAATGGTTTTTTCACACGCCAAATTTGATCCTGATAAAACAGTTGTATACCAAACTTCAAAAATATTAATCAAAACAAATAAGAAAGCTCACTTTCAAATGGATGGCGAATATCTTGGGAAAGTGAACCAAATTAATGCAACCATTATTTCCAAAGCTATTTCAGTAATTGTGCCTGTACAAAAATAATAAAGAAAATAAATAGCAATCGTTATTGCCTCATTTTAGTTTCCTTCCCTTTTTTCCAGTCTATCCATAGTATTATCACACTGATGATTGTGGCAAAATAGCACCAAATAGAAATGATATAATCCGCATAAAATACTTTTGCAACTATATATGAGACAATTAAGACAAAACCTATCCACCACGCTTTTTTTAAAGTGGAAAGAAATGGAGGAATCACCGCAGTTAAAATATAAACTATATTGGTAATTGATTTAAAAGAGTCTGTTGTATCTATCGTATACATCACATGATTACCGATCACTTTAGCATCCGCCGTAAAGTAATACAGGGAATATGCTAGGATTGAAGAAAGTGAAATACTGACATAAAATATAATCCGCAATATCTTTTTTCGATTTTTATTTTTCTCTAAAAGAAACATAGAAAATGAAATACATATGGGCCAAGTAACTTCTGCAAAAAATAAAAATAAATACATACTTGGTGTCTTCCATGAGGCAAAGCCTTCCTTAGTGAGAGATAACCATACCCAACCTTCCGAGAATTGTTGCATTGAAAAAATAAAAGGAATAATTGCCAATACTTTAAGGGAAGGGGCCTTCGCCTTAATAATAGATATTGTGCCAATACTGGCAAGCATTATACTTGCTCCAAAACTTGCAGTTGCCGAGAAACACATAAAAGCGATTTATAGTTGTTCTGTTATTTGGAGTTTAGATAAATCAAAACCTTTCGATTCAAGTCTTGAAATTATCTGCTTATAAACCTTATCGTTCATTTTTGGTGTTCTTGAGAGTACCCATAAATATTTTTTGTTGGGATGGCTAACCACAGCATAACTGTAATCATCTGCTAAATCAATGATCCAATATTTAGCTTTGAATGGCCAAAAGAATTGCACTTTTAGTTTGGCATTACCAGAACCCTCTTCCACAAAAGCTTTCCCTTTGATGTAGGATTGTTTACCATTAACACTGTCTCTGTTGCACCTGTTTTCAACAATTACATATCCTTTCTCGCTTACAGTGTATTCGGCTGTTGTGCAATGACAACCTTTTTGAAAATATTGAGGGTATGAAGCAATTTCATACCACTTTCCTGCATACTTATTTAAATCTACTCTTGAAACAGTTTGCAGTGTTTGTGCTTGATTATATGTAGTCATAAGCAGGAATAGTATGATTAATGAAATCCTCATAAAAAATCTATTTATTGTATAAAATTAGATTGCATCCTTAAAAACAAATTAGATAATAATATTAAAGACTTACATCTTTTACATATTAGAAGCAATAAATGTTTCCAATTCCTTTTCAAACACCAAACTTTTTATATATATTTAAAAACAACTATCTGCAAACCCACAACCCAAAACTATGCAACTAACTATTACTGGTCTTTCCAAGACATATCCCAATGGTGTTCAGGCTTTAAAAGGAGTTGACCTTACAATTCAGCAAGGTCTTTTCGGATTACTGGGCCCAAATGGCGCCGGTAAATCATCCTTAATGAGAACCATTGCTACTTTGCAGGAAGCAGATAGCGGTAGTATTTTTTTGGATGATCTTGATGTGCTGAAAGAAAAATCGCAAGTAAGAAAAATATTGGGGTACCTACCTCAGGAGTTTGGCGTATATCCAAAGATTACGCCTGATGTATTACTGGATCATATTGCCCGGTTAAAGGGCGTAGCCAATGGAAAAGAAAGAAAAGAACTTGTTGGAGCATTGCTTAACAGGGTAAACTTATATAACGATCGTAAGAAAAATTTAGGCACTTTTTCAGGTGGAATGAAACAACGTTTTGGGATTGCACAAGCGCTGATTGCTTCACCGAAACTGATCATTGTTGATGAACCAACAGCCGGTCTGGACCCTGCTGAACGTAACCGATTTTATAATTTGTTAAGTGAACTCGGTGAAAATACAATCGTGATCTTGTCCACCCATATTGTTGAGGACGTACGCACACTCTGCAGCGACTTTGCAATCATTTGTCAGGGTGAAGTATTGCGGCACGATCAGCCAGACGAAGCCGTTAATGATCTTAATGGTAATATTTACAGTAAAGTCATTACTAAAACATCGATTGAAGATTATAGAAGTAAGTACCAAGTGATTTCTGTTCAAATCAAAGGTGGTAACCTTACCATCCGAATTTTTGCCGAAAGCGATCCGGGAGATGGATTCATTGCACAACCAGCCATTCTGGAAGATGTGTATTTCCACCAGATCTCTGGCAAAATGAATGTGATCACTTTGTAATTATTACCCACTAAATCTTCTATTATGTTTATTGAAATATTTTTATTCGAGATCAGGTACCGGATCAAGCGACCGGCTACATGGATTTACTTTTTTGTTTTCCTACTCTTCGGTTTTCTATCAATTGCAACAGGATCATCACCAGCATCAGAGAAAGTGATGCACAATTCTCCTTGGGTGTTAGCTGAAGCAAACGTTTTGTTCAGCATGCTGGGCATGCTTATTTGTTCTGCTGTAATGGGCGTTCCATTATACAGAGATATTGAGCACAGTACACGTAATTATTTCTTTTCATTCCCGATCACTAAGGCAGGATATTTCTGGGGCCGCTTTTTTGGCTCCTTTGTTTTTGTACTCTTGATCGGTACTGGCTTTAGTTGGGGGGCATTATTGGGAGCCAATGTAGGTCCGGCTTTGGGATGGGTAGTGCCAGAACGTATTGGGCATTATGGCCTCTGGAATTACTTCCAACCGTTTTTTGTTTTTGCGATTGGCAATCTTTTTCTTTCATCCACCATTTTTTTCGCGCTGGTTTCCATAACAAGAAATGTAAAAGTTATTTATTCAGCCAGTATCTTCTTATTTATTGGCTACCTGCTATCGAGTTTTCTAGTATCAGATCTTGAAAAAAGGGAACTGGTAAAATTGCTGGATCCTTTTGCAGTCAACACTTTTCAATTGGAAACTAGATTTTTTACACCCGTTGAAAAAAATACATTACTCACTCCGATCACAAGTGTGATAATACTTAATAGGTTAATCTGGCTTGGTGCTGCTACGCTCATTATTGCGTATGCTTATTGGCGTTTTAGTTTCCAGAAGTTTTTACAACCGGAAAATGTCAGTAATAGAAAAGCAAATAAATTGGCTAGTGAAGAACCGGTTTCTTACCAGATCAAACGGGTACAACAAGATTTTACAGGCGGGCATACTTGGTCAATCTGGTGGACGCTTGCAAAACTCGAATTCCTCAATATCATTAAGGACAACTATTTTAAAGCCATATTGGGTGGTGGTATTGTATTTCTGTTTTTGGACTACTGGATCGGCAATACGTTATACAGTGTGCCAGACAGACCGCTTACTGTTTTTCTCATGGATTTTAAAAGTTACAATTACCAAATTTTCATTTTCATTATTCTACTTTTTTATACAGGTGAAGCAGTTCATAGAGAAAAGACTACAAGATTTAATATTCTGAATGATGCCTTTCCGGTTTCAAACATTGTTTTCTTTTTATCAAAATTGGTAGGCTTGTTTGCTATTGCTTTTGTATTAACATTTATCCCAATCTTAGCCGGTGTTATTGTACAGTTATTGAAAGGATATACGCAGTTTAATTTTCAGGTATATTTTACAGAAATGTATGTGCTTTCCTATCCATCTTACATTCAAATGATCTTACTCTGCTTTGCAGTTCATGCAATAATGAATAATAAATTCGGTGGATATGGTGTAGCAATGTTGATATGGATTGGCATGTTCCTTTTGCGAGCTTATGGAAGAATGGATTATAACCTATTCTTTTATTTCTATACCCCGGATTACATGTGGTCAGACATGAATGGTATCGGTCATTTTTTAACACCTATATGTTGGTTTAATTTTTACTGGCTAATGCTAGGCTCTTTGTTAGTTACGATATCATTTTTATTTTATCAACGGGGAATTGTTGGTGGAATGAAGGAAAGATGGCGTGTAGCCCTTGAAAGATTTGGCATATGGCCAAAATTATTAATCACGGTTTTCTTTCTCGCATGGCTTGCTAGTGGTGCTTATATCTATTATAATGTTAGTTACTTGAATAATTATTATACGGCAACTGAAGGACGAACCCATACTGCGTTGTATGAAAAAAAGTTAAAACAATACGAGAATCTGGTGCAACCGAAAGTAACTGCTGTTTTTGTTAAAGCTGATATTTTCCCGGATGAAAGAAAGGTGCTAATCAATGCTAGGATGCTGATTAAAAATAAATCAGTCGACCCTATAAAAGAACTGCACTTGAATGCTGAACAGAATCTTACATATGATATTTTGTTCAACGGCAAGGCATTGACCTATACAAGTCCGGTAACTTATCCTTATTCAAAATTTACTTTCTTTAAAAAAGGGCAGGATACACTTAATTACAGAATTTACAAGTTGCCATCTACACTTAATCCTGGAGATTCAGCAGTGATAATAGTGAATTCAAGAATCGAAAACAAAGGGTTTGCTAATAGTGGATTAAGTAGGGAAATAGTAAAGAACGGAACATTTTATAGTGGTGGGATTCCGTCTTTTGGATATAATCATTCATCTGAAATGGAAAGTGATGAGTATAGAAAAAAGAATGGACTACCTGTAAAGAACGACGATTTACCATTACAGGGCGACCCAAAAGGTGTAAGTCAGCTTTTATTCAACGATGACGCAGACCTAGTGCATTTTGAAGCCATTATTAGTACAACAAAAGATCAGATTGCCATCGCTCCTGGTTATTTACAAAAAACCTGGGAGGAAAAAGGAAGAAAGTATTTCTCCTATGTCCAGGATACACCTGTACAGTTATTCTTTAGTATTGTTTCTGCTAAGTATGAATTACTGAAGGATGCAGTAACGATTAGTGATGGAAGAAAGATCAATATTGAAGTGTATTATGATAAGCAACATCCATTTAATCTTAATAGGTTTGTTTCTGCTTATAAAGATGGACTAGAATATTTCTCAAAAGCATATGGCCCATTTCAATTTAAGCAGATGCGTGTGCTCGAATTTCCACGTTATGCAGGCTTCGCGCAAAGTTTTCCAAATACAGTTCCATTCAGTGAATCTTTTGGATGGGTAGCAGATTTTAAAAAACCGGATGATTTTGATTATATCTATTTTGTTACAGCTCATGAATTAGCACACCAATGGTGGGGTCATCAGATCACTCCTAACGCAACAAGGGGTAGTAATATCATTTCAGAAGCATTAGCTGAGTATACGGCACTTCTTCTAACAGAGCGTAAATATGGCAGAGATAATATGAAACGCTTTTTGAAAGATGAATTAGATAGATACTTAACCGGCCGAGCGAATGAATCAAAAAAAGAAAATACATTCCTCAACAGTAATCGTCCTTATTCATGGTACTACAAAGGCAGCCTTGTAATGTATGGATTAAGAGATTTGATTGGCGATACAGCAGTCAATACTGCATTACACGAATTCCGTGATAGCTTTGCTTTAAAAGAAAATCCGCCATTCCCTGGAAGCAATGATTTATATACATTCCTGAAAAAACATACCCCAGATTCTGTTCGATATTATTTAAAAGATACTTGGGAAATGATCACTTTGTACGAGAACAAATTTATCAAAGCCTCTGCAAAGTCAGCCGGTAAAGATGCATACGACGTTACCCTTGAAGTATCTACTAATAAATTATATGCAGATAGCTCAGGAAAAGAAAGTATCGCTCCAATGAAGGACTATATTGATATTGCAATTTTTGGAGAAGAAACCAAAGACAAAGAGGGCAGAAAAAAAGTAAATCCTATTTACATTCAAAAGTACAAATTGGCTGCTGGAAAACAGACATTCACAATTCATGTAAAAGGTAAACCCATCAAGGCTGGAATTGATCCTTATAATAAATTGATAGATCGAATTCCGGATGATAATGTGGGTGATGTGGATCTTAAGTAGACGGACTTTCTATAGAAAAAAAATAAGCGACCAAAATCGCTTATTTTTTCGTGTTTGCCCTATTTTGAATTGTATACTTCTTAATTTTATTCATTTCTTTATAACAGAGGTTTTTATACTTCTTTAATCATATCTCTCCGTATCGTCGTTGCTGCCATAAAAAAGAAAAATGCTCCAAGGATATTTGCACTCAAAGCAGAAAACAAAGCCCAACGGAGGGATTCTGCACCCATCGATGGCTTTAAAAAATCGCTTACCATTCCGGTAATCAGAGGTCCGCAACCAAGACCAAGAATATTGAGAATAAAAAATAAAATTGCCGATGCCATAGCTCGCATTCTTAACTTAACAAGGCCATGGGTAAGGGCAATACAAGGGGCTAAAAAAACAGACAGTAAAAAAGCTGGAATGGCAATACACATCAGGGCAACTTTGGTATTCGGAACAAAATAAACAGTTAATGAAAAGGGTATTGCAATAAGTAGTGCTCTGCAGGCATCCAGAGATACCAGCGTTTGTCTTTCTTCCCCATTTTATCTGAGATGTAGCCACCCAGAAAATATCCTAGGCCACTACCAATTCCAATAGATAAAGAAAGCCAATATCCTATCTCATTACTTTTCATACCATGTAATCTTGACAAAAATGAAGGTATCCATGATGTTGTTGCATAGCTGGCATACGCAGCCATCCCCGTGCCTAAGGCCAGGTAGCGAAAAGATTTGCTCCCCCAAAGCGTTAAAATCACCTCCTTTATAGAATTATTTTCATCCTTACCTATCTTATTTTCAGAAAGCCCACGTAAAGGCTCTTTCACGGTAAAGTAAAGTATCAATGAATAAATAATTCCGGGAAACCCTACCACAAAAAAAG
>CAIJLK010000051.1 GCA_903821465.1 uncultured Bacteroidota bacterium
AACAACATGAGCAAAAATACAGAACTTAAATTAGTCGGTCAGCCGATAGTCAGTCAGGTGTTAAAATTGATTGATAAATGGGATTTTAATAAGTTGGTAAAGGCCCATAATAGTGACCGGTATTATAAGTCCTTTAAGAGTTGGGATCATTTGGTTACGATGCTCTTTGGAATATTAAGTAGGTGTGATAGCATGGCTGAGACCTGTGAGGGACTAATGGGAATGAGTGGTAAGCTGAACCATTTGAATCTTAAAAAGGCGCCAGCCAAGAGTTCGGCAGGCGATGGATTGAGGAACCGAGACAATGTTTTTTTTGAAGCAATGTACTATCAGTTAATCAAACGGTACCAGCAATTTTTGTCGGTCAGCCGATTGGAAGGGTTAAGTATAAAGGAGTTGTATATCATAGATTCTACAACCATACGGTTGTTTAGTGATATATTGAAAGGTGTGGGTCGCAATCCTATTGGGGATGGCAGAAAAAAGGGTGGGCTAAAGGTTCATATGTTGATAGATGCGGTACAGTCAGTTGGGCGGTTTATGCGGATAACAGAAGCGAAAACGCATGATAAGAACTTCCTGAGAGACATACAGGTGCCTAAATACAGTATGTTGGTCTTTGATAAAGCATATAATTATTACCAGCAGTTTGCAAAGTGGACTAAGGATGAGATATATTTTGTTACTCGGCAAAAAACAAATGCGGTGTATGAAGTAATCAAGAAAGTATCTTCAAGGAATGCAAAGAAGTACACAGCGTTGGTATTGCGTGAGGAACTGATTGAGATTAGTTATAAAATCGGAAAAGAAATCAAGGTACTAGAATTGAGAAGAGTCTGTTACCAGGATGAAATGAATAGGGAGTATGTTTTTCTGAGTAATAATATGATTATCACAGCAGAAGAGATTGCATTGATCTATAAGAAACGTTGGGGAATAGAAATATTGTTTAAGAAGATGAAGCAGAATTTTCAGTTGCATTATTTTTATGGTGAGAATGAAAATGCAATAAGGACGCAAGTATGGTGTACGTTGATAGCTCAGTTGCTATTAAGTGTTTTGCAACAAAAGGCTAATGTGAAAAAAGCATTTTCAACCGTTGCAACGATGGTTAGAATACACCTGGTAAGTATGTTAGATGTAAATGAATTATTGCAGAACACTATAAGAACATGGGTAATAATTAAAAACGGCAGCGGATTAACCACACCAGATTTATTTGCAACCTAAAAATGGGGGGAGGTCTACTTTGAAAAAAATATTAATAAACCAATAAAAACAAGGCTTCTAGCCCGCGAAATGGATACTATTCTATTTTACTCGGTTAGCAGTGTTAAAATAACAAATTAATTCGCGACAGAATATTTTATTGAAAAATCCAAGTATAGTCTACTTTATGTTGACGATTTGCAAGACAGTATTTTAATTATGGACCTAAATGATCAACTTATAGAAATAGAAAAAGAACTGGATGCGCAATTAAAAGCACTATCTATATGGCAAATGCCATTCCAGTCAATTGTGAGCATGTTGCTTCTAACGATCGACAATATAAATATGCAAGGCCAAAAGGACACTTCAATGGATTATACAAGCAGGCTTTCCTATATCATGCCACTTGTTATGTCATTAGCAACTAAGGCACCTATTGAAACAACAACCGTAGCAATACTTAAAGGATGTGATGCCGCATATTTAGAAGATATAAAATTTCTTAACGCTTATGCCCATTTTTGTATGCTCATGCCGCAAGTTAGGAAAGGAATAATGGAAGTGGAGAGCATAAATGACACCGAGATAAAATTTCGTTATCCTTCAGATGAAGTAAAATATTCCGAAACTATCGACAGATTGTATAGCTATCTGGCTTTACAAATGAATGTACAATTTCCACAACACAAATTAGATTTCCATACAGCATGGAAGGTTGAATTGTCTCCGAATGAGATTAATGAGAATGACATGCTGTTTATCAAACAGGTATTTAATCATTACAATCAAATTTTTATACTGATAAAGCCATTACCTGAAAAAATATTCACCGAAATGACTGGACTAAGTTATAATGAATACCATTCATTGTCTGCGGTAGTACATGCATTTTCGGATTTTTTTATTTCTTTGTCAAGAGCATTTTACATAAGGAGCAAAAAAGTATTTAATCCCAAAACAGCAAATGAATTAATGGCGAAATATTTCGAATGGATTGTCAGCTGTTTTACACACAAAATGCTTGGATGGTTTGCAGGAATGAGTAATTTGTCAATTGAAAAACTGTGTAATTTTTTAAGTTTTTACATGCAGATATATTCCAACACTACTGGCATTGAATTTAAAGAAAACGCCTATTGTGGGGAAGGATTTTATCCGCCATTTTTATTATTTGATAAGAATGTAATATT
>CAIJLK010000052.1 GCA_903821465.1 uncultured Bacteroidota bacterium
AGCCGGGGATTTTCTTTATGAAGAAGTCTGTCTTATAACGCAACCCTGAGCGACGCTCAGGGTTAATCGTTTAGACAATGACCGTCCATTATTCACTTTTCACTTCTTCTACCTCCTCTTTTCACTTTTCACTTTTATCTTTTCACTAAAATCTTCTCAAGAGAAAATTTATACTAACATCCGCAAAGGCTCTTCTAGAAGGCTTTTCAGCGTCTGCAAGAAAGCCGATCCAGTTGCTCCATCAACCACGCGGTGATCACAACTCAATGTTACTTTCATTACATTACCTGGAACAACTTGTCCGTTTTTAACTACAGGCACTTGCGAGATTCCACCTACTGCAAGAATACAAGCGTCGGGTGGATTGATGATCGCAGTGAATTCTTCAATGCCAAACATTCCTAAGTTAGATATAGTAAATGTGCTTCCTTCCCAATCGGCTGGTTGTAATTTTTTATCTTTTGCTTTCTGCGCAAAGTCTTTTACTTCAGCATTAATTTGACTCAATGATTTTCCATCAGCAAAACGAACTACTGGAACTAATAAGCCATCTTCCACAGCAACAGCTACACCAATATTTACATGGTAGTTGGTGCGAATGGTATCGCCTAACCAACTGCTATTAACTTTTGGATGTTGCTTCAATGATAAAGCTGTTGCTTTCAACACCATATCGTTAAAGCTGATCTTAGCTTTAGCCACTTCGTTGATCTTAGTACGGGCAGCAACTGCTGCATCCATATCAATACTCATGGTAAGATAGAAATGCGGTGCAGTAAATAAGCTTTCTGCCAATCTGCGTGCAATTACTTTACGCATCTGAGATACCGGTGTATCAACAAAACTTACTTCACCTGCAGGAACTGAAACAATCGGAGCTGTCTTCGCTGATGCTGCGGCAGCCGGGGCTGGAGCAGCTGATGCAGTTGTGCTTGTTACTGGTGCAACAGTAGCTGCAACTGCAGGCTCATATCCATCAATATCTGATTTTGTAATGCGGCCATTATCGCCACTACCTTTTACAAAACGTAAGTCAATTCCTTTTTCAGATGCAATTTTTTTAGCGAGTGGAGAAGCAAAAATTCTTCCCTCATTCAATACCAGTTCAGCAACTGGGACTGTAGCAACGGTTGCTACAGGAGCCGCTGCCTGAGCAGTCGCTGTTGAAGCCGCAGCAGGTGCAGCTGTTCCAATATTTTTTGAAGCTGCAACGATGTCTGTAATATTCTGACCAGCTTTTCCAATAATGCAAAGCAAATCGTTCACTAAGATCTTTTCACCTGCTTTGGCACCCTGATACAATAAAACACCATCCTTATAACTTTCTAATTCCATGGTAGCTTTATCGGTTTCGATATCTGCTAACACATCTCCTTTTTTAACGGTATCTCCTACTTGTTTCTGCCAGCCAGCAATCACCCCTTCGGTCATGGTATCGCTCAATCTTGGCATCAATACAACTTCTTCTAAACTGCTAATATCTAAAACAGCACTTGCAGCACTTGCAACAGGAGCAGGAGTTTGTTTCGCTGAAGTTTCGGCAGCCGGAGCTGGAGCAGCAGTAACCGGCGCAGCTGCACCAGCACTATGTTGTGCTACTAAAGCAGTGATATCTTCACCAGCTTTTCCTAAGATCGCCAGCAAATCGTTTACTTGTAATTTGCCACCCGCGGCTGTACCTATATGCAATAAAACTCCTTCCTGGTAGCTTTCAAGCTCCATGGTAGCTTTATCAGTTTCTATTTCTGCTAATAAATCGCCTTTTTTTACGATGTCACCCACCTTCTTGTGCCAGGCAGCAATGACGCCTTCTGTCATTGTATCACTAAGTCTCGGCATTAATATCGCTTCAGCCATAATAGTTCGATTGCTCTTTTAAATGAGTCGTGAAATTAAGGTAAAATTGTTAATCTATTGTCCTTGAGCCAGGGTATAGGCTTTTTTGCCACCCCACATATTCAAGAGTTCAATAGAACTCACTTTATAATCTTTTGTCATTCGTTTATAGAGTTCCAAGATATCCGTTTGTGTAACTGGCACATCTCCAATACTTTCAAATCTGCAGAAATAAGAGTTCACCAGGTTAGTGAAGACCGAGCCCTTGGGCCAAACCTGGGTTCCGCGGTTACTAATGGTAACCAATTTAAACAAGTCCATCGTATGTTTCAATGCTTTGGCAGCCACATCGTTTGGTTGCTCATTACATTCGATGATAATATCTACCCCAACAATTTCTTCCTGCTGCATTTCCAGACTCTCGATCATTGGATTTTTCTCGAGTTTGAAATGGGTAGGTGTTACATAATGGTTGGCAATAATCGGTCTTGGATTATGAGCTGGTTGCTTTCCAAAATTACCAACGATAGCAGCTGAGAATTCAGTTGTATTTAATGCCTTAGTTGATCGATCGCCAAAATCGCCGGTATGCACCCCACTTTCTAATGTGTACAATAAAGCATTTTCGATCATTGCTGAAGTTTCTGTCATTCCCAAATGCTGCAACATGCCAATTCCACTCAATAACAATGAAGTTGGATTCGCAATATTTTTTCCGGCGATATCCGGAGCCGTTCCGTGAACCGCTTCGAAGATAGAAATATGGTCGCCCACATTGGCAGATGGCGCAAAGCCAAGTCCACCCACTAATCCAGCACATAAATCACTCACAATATCACCCTGCAAATTGGTCAACACCACCACATCAAAAAGATCGGGACGAGAAACCAATTTCATACACAGATCATCTACGATCACATCATCTGCATTTAATTCGGGATATTCTTTGGCTACTTCATAAAATACTTCCAGAAACAAGCCATCCGTGATTTTCATGATGTTTGCCTTATGTCCACAAGTGATGCGCTTGCATCCTTTTTTCTTAGCCATTTCAAAAGCATACTTAATTACTTGCATGCTTCCTGGGCGCGTAATAAAGCGTCGGCCCAATGCCACATCATGTGTGAGCATATGTTCGATTCCGCCATAAGTATCTTCAATATTTTCACGAACAATGGTAATATCAATTGGAATACCCGCCTTACTAAATACGGTATCTACTCCATGCAGGGTTTGGAAAGTACGCTTGTTGGCATAAGTGTTCCAGGTTTTACGTGCTGTTACGTTTACACTTTTAACCCCTTTACCCTTGGGAGTTTCCATGGGGCCTTTGAACAGAATACCCAAAGATTCAATAGATTCCTGCGCTTCGGGGGTCATACCATTGCTATAGCCCTTGTCAAATACCCATTTACCCATTTCTACCACTTCATATTCCAGTTCCACTTTAGCTGCGTTAAAAATTCCCAAAACAGCCTCCATAATTTCCGGTCCAATTCCATCTCCCTTTGCAACAGCAATTTTTGTCATATCATTGATTTGAAACGCGAAATTAACACTTGTATACCTAGTTTAGAAGTTAAACTGCGATTAATTCTCCGAAAATTTCCCCCATCCCGAACCCTTTTATACTTTTTATGTTTTAATCATAGTTCCCTTTTCTTACATTTACTCAAAGCAATCGTTCCATGGTATCGAAAATTTCTGAAGGCGTTGAAGTTAGCGTTGAAATATTTTACCAGCAAGATTACAGCAAGCCGCTGAATCAGGAGTATATGTTTGCCTACCGTGTAACAATTGTAAACCAGAATACTTTTTCCATAAAACTTCTACGCCGTCATTGGTTTATTTTCGACAGCAATGGAGAACATAAAGAAGTAGAAGGTGAAGGTGTAATTGGCATCCAGCCTATCTTACAAGCCAATGAAAATTATCAGTATGTGAGTGGCTGCAATTTAAAAACCGAGATGGGAAAAATGCACGGCACTTATTTGATGGAGAATCAAAATAATATGGAACGCTTCTATGTGAAGATCCCATCATTCGACATGATTGTTCCTTTCAAAAACAATTAAATTTATTTTGGTTTGTAGTGCGACTCCTCAAAGATTTGTTGCGCAGGAGTTTTCATTAATAGCGCTGGGCTAATGTCGCCCTTTTTCTCAAGCCATTTTTCTACAATTCTTTTTCCAACAAACTGACCGATCATTCCAGGTGAAGCATCGCCTAGCGCGGGGGTATTCGGGCCATCATTCATATAATCTTTTGTTTGATCCGGATTTGATTCATACAATAAATTGTTGCTGATAAAAAAGCCCCAGATCTCGGCTTCGTTTTTAATGCATCCCTCTAACTGTGCTGCTGTATAGCCTGTTTTAATTGTATCTGCGGTATTGGGCAAGAAGATATCGAGAAGATATTGGCGCTTACCTGCTTCAATCATTTGTTCCACCATTGGCTTACCCAAAGTTTTATTTGGATACATATCATCAATGATGGTCTTCATACAATTCACGGGTATATAATTTTTATCGAATCTTCTGGAAATATATTCAGGATACAATTGCAATCCCATATCAGTCTGATAAAGCGAATAATTTTTGCCCATGTACATTTGCAATCCCACTGCCAATGCATCGGTAGTAATAATAGTAGCATAACTATTGATCGGACCGATAAAAGTTACCAGCTTGGTAGGGACGGGATAAGTAGGATAATAATATTTCACCGCTTTTAATCCTTTTAATACTTCCTCACTAGTACTGCTAAAATCGGCATATAATATTTTGGTGGTATCGTACATAGATCGGTAACTGCTGATAAAAGTTTTGCTATCCTTAAAAGCACTATCTACCGTGGTACCTAAAATATTAAAGAGAAAGTCTTTTGAAAATCCGGGGAAGGCAGTATTCAGGTTGGTGAGCCCTTTATCAAGCTGATTCGTATCGAGCGAAAAAAATGCTTTTTCAAAGCGCATGGTCTGCAGTTCTATTTTAACAGCACTCGTATCGGGCAATTTGCGCGATTGCTTGCAAGCGAATAACCCGATCAATAAACAAATCACCAAGAATTTCTTCATGGCGGCAAATTAATGCATTTAGTTAGAGCAAAGAAAAGCTGCTTCCATCCGTTTTCTTAAAATTTAGGGCTGCTCGATTCATAATAAATACTGAAATTCGTGGCATGAAGATTTTCTTAGCGCAACAGAATTACCATATTGGCAATTTTGAATTGAATACCCAGAAGATTATCAACGCCATTGAAGAAGCAAAAGCTGCAGGCGGCGACCTGATCTTGTTCAGTGAAATGAGTGTGTGTGGTTATCCGGCTCGCGATTTTGTTGAGTTCAATGATTTTATTAGTAAGTGCGAAGCGTCGATCGATCAAATTAAAGCACATGCTGATACGATCGGGGTATTGATCGGTTCTCCTGCTAGAAATTTATATCAGAAAGGAAAGAGCTTATTCAACGCTGCGTATTTTTTATACGAGAACGAAATTAAAGCGGAGATCCATAAAACATTATTACCTACTTACGATGTGTTTGATGAGTACCGATATTTTGAACCAGCATTCGAATGGAATGTAGTGGAATTCAAAGGCAAAAAATTAGCCATCACTATTTGCGAAGACATTTGGAATCTGGGCGATAACCCTTTGTACCGGATTTGTCCGATGGATCATTTGATGGAACAGAAGCCCGATCTCATGTTAAACCTGAGTGCTTCTCCATTTGATTACACGCACGATGAAGATCGCAAATCGGTGATCAAGGCAAATGTATTGAAGTACAAGATCCCAATGTTCTATTGTAACGCTGTAGGAAGTCAGACTGAAATTGTATTCGACGGTGCATCACTCATTTTTGATAAAGATGCTAACCTTTGCAAGGCCCTTCCTTTATTTGAAGAAGCATTAGAATCTGTTATATTAAATGATGATGGAACCATTGCTGCAACTATTGTAGAGCCTGCCAGTCGGGTTCCGGATAAAGAATTAAATCCCGCTACACTAGAACCCGAATTAAATATTGCGCAGGTATATGATGCATTGATCCTGGGCATTCGCGACTACTTTACAAAAATGGGTTTTACCAAAGCTATACTTGGTTCATCTGGTGGGATTGATTCAGCAGTTGTTTTAGCATTAGCATGCGATGCATTAGGAAAAGACAATGTGCGGGCCATACTAATGCCATCGCCCTATTCAACCGAGCACTCTGTAAATGATGCAGTGGCATTGAGTAATAATCTGGGCAACCCTTATGATATTGTGCGCATCAACGATGTGTATGAAACATTTTTAAAAACACTGGATCCCATTTTTAATGGATTGCCTTTTTCACTAGCCGAAGAAAATATTCAAAGCCGGAGCCGTGGAAATTTATTGATGGCCATTTCAAATAAGTTCGGATATATATTGCTCAACACATCAAACAAAAGCGAACTGGCAACGGGCTATGGCACGTTGTATGGAGATATGGCTGGAGGGTTAGGCGTGTTAGGTGATTGTTACAAATTACAAGTGTATGCGCTTGCGCGATATATTAATCGGGAGAAAGAAATTATTCCTACTACTATTATTGAGAAAGCCCCGAGTGCAGAATTGCGACCGAATCAAAAAGATAGCGACAGCTTACCAGATTATTTAGTGCTCGATCAAATCTTGTATCAGTATATCGAGAAGCGTCAAGGCCCCACAGAAATAAAAGCATTAGGATACGGCGAAGCACTGGTTGATCGCACATTGAAAATGGTGAACAATAACGAGTATAAGCGTAATCAGTTCTGTCCCATCATTCGCATTTCACCCAAAGCATTCGGAGTAGGAAGAAGGGTTCCGATTGTGGGTAAATATTTGTCTTAGATGATTTTTTTTCTTTGAGGTTTTTAGTGAAGAGTGAAGAGATAAGAGTGAAGAGTGGACAGTCATTGTCTAAACGATTAACCCTTGGCTGCGCCAAGGGTTGCATTAAACGACAGACTTCATCCTAAAGAAAAATCCTCCGCTAGCGGAGGATTAAAAAATATTGTCAGGAGACGATTGATGCTCCACTTTTCACTCTTCACTTTTATCTTTTATCTTCTTCTTCACTCTTCACTCTTCACTTTTATCTTTTATCTTTTATCTTCTTCTTCCACTCTTCACTTTTATCTTTTATCTTTTATCTTTTATCTCTTATCTAATCATGCATCACCATCAATGGTAGATGAGAGTGAAAGGCTAGGCGCTTGGTATGGCTTTTCTTAAAGATGCTATCAAAGAATCCGTGCTTTTTAGGCATGGTGATGATCATATCGATATTGTTACTGTCTGCAAATTGGTTAATGCCAACTGTGAATGATTCATTATCTACAAAATGATACTGAGGGCTATTGCCTTTGAGCAATCCATCTAATACCATGGTTTCGAAAGAAACGTTGATAGATTTTTCAGCGCTTGTATTTACATGCAAAACATATAAAGCCGCTCCGGTATTTTCTAATAATTGTTTCAATGGTTTTACTGGTGTATTTTCTAAAACCTGTTTAAAATCGCAGGCCAGCAATACTGAATTAATTTTTTTGAAGCTTGCTTCTGGTGGAACAATGATCACTGGAATAGTTGAATGTAATGACACACTTACGGCATTGCTACCAATCAAAGTTTCAGTAACTGCACCACCGCCAGTAATTCCCATCACAATAAAATCTGCAGCAACTGCTTTTGCCAGATCGTTGATACCTCCAGTCAAAACATTGTACTCACTAAATGTATCGATCTCAATAGCTCCAAAAGGTTCTGATTTTAATTCTTCTTTAAATTGATGCAATCCTTCCTCACTACTTTTCTTCATCAGATCCATATCTAATAACTGAACGGTAGGCACCATCGGATCAACACTTACCGGTGCTTGAAAAGCATTATAAAGTACTAGTCGATCTGCTTTAATTTGATCGGCCAATGCTAATGCATATTTAGCCGCATTGCGTGCTGTATTGGAAAAATCGGTTGGAACTAATATCGTTTTCATTTCTTTATTATTATACTTTAAAGCTAGTTCAAATTATAACCGAAAACAATGATATATATCACAAAAAAGCCCTCGCAACATAGATTACGAGGGCTTTTCAGTGAATGTTACAACTTATAAATTTTCGATAATTCCTGAAATACCTTGTCCCCCTCCAACGCATGCAGTTACCAATCCATATTTTTTATTCAACCGTTTCATATCGTTCAGGATCTGAACAGTGAGTTTTGAGCCAGTACAACCCAGGGGATGTCCGAGCGCAATTGCACCTCCATTAATATTTACGATTTCTTGATTCAATCCCAATTCGCGAATTACTGCTAATGATTGAGAAGCAAATGCCTCGTTCAATTCGATCAGATCGATATCATTCAAACTCATATTTGCCTGCTTCAAAACTTTTGGAATAGCGGCAACCGGACCAATTCCCATCAGTCTAGGCTCAACACCTGCGGATGCACAATTCACTAAGCGACCAATTGGTTTGATCCCTAATTCCAACATCATTTTTTCACCCATCACCATTACAAAAGACGCACCGTCGCTTGTCTGAGAAGAATTCCCCGCAGTAACAGAACCACCAATAGCAAAGGCAGGTTTTAGTTTTGATAATACTTCGGCGGATGTTCCTTCACGAACCCCATCATCTGTATCCACCACATAAGAGCGAACAGCTTTCTTGCCCTTTTCGTTTACATAAGTTTCTTCAACGGTAATTGGAAGGATGCCCGATTTAAAATGTCCTTCTTTTATTGCATGGGCCGCTTTTGCATGAGAACCTACTGCAAAATTGTCCTGATCTTCGCGACTAATATGGTATTCATTTGCCACAGCTTCTGCTGTTAAACCCATACTTAAATAATAATCCGGATCGGTTTTAGCAATGCTATAAGAAGGCACGGTTTTCCAACCCGCAGTAGGTACTAAACTCATGCTCTCAGCTCCGCCGGCAATGATGCAGTCCGCCATTCCAGTACGGATCTTAGCTGTTGCTAATGCGATAGCTTCTAATCCACTGGCACAATATCTATTAATTGTAAATCCTGCAACGCCAACACCGAGTGCACGCGCAGAAATGATCCTACCAAACTGTAAACCCTGTTCGGCCTCGGGAACTGCATTACCCACGATCACATCGTCAACCCTTGCTGGATCTAACTGTGGCATGGTGGCGATCAATCCCTTGATCACTTCAACTGCTAGATCATCGGGACGAAAAAAACGGAATCCACCCTTCTTACTCTTGGTTACAGCTGTACGGTATCCGGCAACGATATATGCTTCCTGCATGATTTGTTCTTTTTATCTATTCAAATGTAGGGAAAATTAAATAAAAGTTGTTTATGCAACTATTATTTTTTGGCTCCTGCCCTTCTTTATCTTTGCAGCATGATTTATCCGATTCTGCGCAACCTGCTTTTTAATTTCCCGGCGGAAGAAGTCCATTATTTCTCCATGAACAATCTGCACAAGATCTGTGCCACTTCCCTTGGCAGATCTATTTTACAAAGTCAGTTTTCAATCACCGACAAAAGCCTTGAGAAAGAGGTATTCGGTATTCGGTTCAGCAATCCTGTTGGTTTGGGCGCAGGGTTTGATAAAAACGCGAGCTATTTGAAAGAGTTGGCCTGCCTGGGTTTTGGATTTGTTGAGATTGGAACCGTTACCCCAAAGGCTCAGGATGGGAATGATAAGCCCCGGGTATTTCGTTTACCGAAGGATAAGGGATTGATCAACCGAATGGGATTTAATAACCAGGGCGTGCAACAAGCCAAGCAAAGATTAATTGAATGGAATAATAGCAAGACAGATAAAGTTGGCGGTAAAATGATTGTGGGCGGCAATATTGGCAAGAATAAACTAACGCCAAATGAAGATGCCTGGAAGGATTATGAGATCTGTTTTAGAGAATTATTTGAAACGGTTGATTACTTCGTGGTGAATGTGAG
Organism: uncultured Bacteroidota bacterium; assembly: GCA_903821465.1. GTDB lineage: Bacteria > Bacteroidota > Bacteroidia > Chitinophagales > Chitinophagaceae > Sediminibacterium. The sequence goes on from CAIJLK010000052.1 coordinate 9,799, forward strand.
TTCGCCCAATACCCCCGGCCTGCGTGAACTGCAGGAAAAGGATTCGCTCACAAAAATTTTGGCTAACCTGCAAAATATTAATCAGGGTATGGCTAGTCCAAAACCTTTATTATTAAAGATCGCGCCGGACTTAACGGAAGATCAACTAGCAGATATCGTGGCACTTTCATTCGATACACAACTAAGCGGATTAGTGGCAACGAATACAACGATCAGTCGCTCTGGCCTCTTAACCCCAACCAATGAAGTATCCGCAATGGGCGCTGGCGGATTAAGCGGAAAGCCATTGACTGCAAGGGCTACAGAGGCAGTGAGTTATTTGCATAAAAATACAAAGGGACAAATTCCCATCATTGCCAGTGGCGGCATTTTCACAGGTGTTGATGCAAAAGAAAAATTAGATGCTGGTGCATCATTGGTGCAAGTATGGACAGGTTTCATTTACGAAGGCCCCGCAATAGTAAAAAATATCTGTACTTATTTATCTGCCCATCAATAATTAGAACTGGAATCTGAAGCTGGCAAATACGCCAAACTTATCTCTCAGATCTCCATTAACCGGTGGCGGTGATGCAACGCGCCAAACAAAATCTACACGGAAGAATTTAAAGATATTATCAACCCCTGTTCCCAGTTCGATATAGGGTTTGTTATCTAGGGAGCGATAAGGATAATTACCAACAAAATTCATTTGCTTATTCGCGTCGGACAAGCTTCCTACAATTCCCTTGGCACTCCAAAACTGTCGGAACTTTAATTTTCTAGTGATGGGGATATATTTAAAAATACCGGGGCCGAAATTGTGTTCCACATTAAATCCGGCATACTGATCGCTCAGGTATTCGAAGCGCTGCATTAAGTTAAAACTATACTTATTATAATAATATACTTCGCTGCCGGGAAGAATATCTAACATTTGATAAGGCAATGTTCCGATTACTTTTCCGGCGAAGAAATTATAACGGATTACACCGTAGGGCGACACTTTTAATTGATGCGAGATTGTAAAATCGATCTTTTGATAATCGTAATTACTGTTCAGCACTTGCTTCCATCCCTTCGTGTATTTCAGATCAAAAATCGGATACAAACTACCCAAACTCAATCGATGAAAATTGGTAATTAAACTACGCTCTAAATGAGCCCATCTAAAATGTAAGACTGACTCAAAAGTATTGAATGGATCAGCTCCATTCTGCGCAAATAATTCTTTACCCGGAAGGTTTAATAAGGCATCGTATTTTTTACTCGCCAAGGTTAAGCCAATACCAAATCCCTTGGGTGATTCTTTATAAAATTCAATTTCTTTTTTCTCTAATTGCTGAAACTTATAAGGGATGCCGGGTCTTCTAAATAGTGTAGCAAAAAGGTTATCAGTACCTAGTTGATCGTAGTTAACCTGTCCGTTGTCAAGATCATTTTTATACCTAAAACTTAAGAAGGTCCATGCATCTTTATTGAACAGATATTTCACTTCTCCTCCGCCTTTAAACGTTGCATCTTTTGTACCGTATGCTGTATACCCTGTAAGGAATAATTTTTTATTAAACCCACGATTGGTAGAAACATCAAACCTTAATCTGGCTCCTTCCCAAAAATTGCCACTAAACCAATTGAACCATGGACCAAAACGCAGATTACCCACATCGAATGTGCCCTTCATAGCGGCTTCTGTAACATTTCTATAAAACAGAAAAGTCTTGTTTTTATTCAGTGTATCTAACACGGCTAAAACAGCTTTCTCATTTTTATCTAATTGTTCGTGACGGTTTTTTGCCCAAAAAGAATCTGGAAGATTTTGAGTGTCGGGAACTAGGTCAACTTGTTGAATCTTTTTGGTCTTAGCTATATCTGCAATGGTTGCCGTATCGTTCAATTTTATATGCTCATAAGTGGCAGTCTTTCTACCCTTGATGCCCAGCTTACCATTTCCGATTGGCGCAATATCAGCCACAAATCGATCTTTGTATAAGAACCAAACAGAGTCGCTAATTAAACGATACTCTTGAATAATAGAAAGCCCTTCAATAAAATTGATATTGGCATCGGGAGAGGGACGAAGCGTAACTTTTTGCAGCGCGAAACTAGTATCGTTTACCCAGCAATCACCTTCAAAAGTATTCTCTCCTTTTCGCTTCGCAGAGAAACGAAAATGCACCAATCGTTTGCCACTCAGATAAGCCGTATCGGCAAGTTTGAATTTATAATAGTTGTCGCCATTTGAGTTAAAGGGACTAATAAAATCTTTATTAAAAACCGGAATATAATTGCTATATACATTTACATTCTGGTACATGCCACCGAGTTCCTTGATCAGACTCTCATTCTCAACACCATTGGTGCGTGTGGCTTTGATAACCTCATGAATGCGTTCAGGATCTTTTTGAAAATAATAGTCAGAAAGGGTTTCAGATAAATAAACGGGCAGGTATGCTACATGTTCTTCAGATGAATCAACATAGCTTAACACAAAACTCAAGGGCTTCGTAAGTATATTTTTCTGCAGCTTTTCTTTCTTCACATTATTGAGATCCATTTCTATTTTATTATAGATCTCATAAGAATAACTATCCCAACGGGTACGATTATTCTTCTCCTTATTGGCCATAATCTTTTTCCAGAACCAAAGTGCACGATTGTATTTGCTTTTTACAATGGCTTCTCCCACTGGTGGCAAGACTTCAATTTTAAATGTTGCAACCGAATTAGAATCCTTAAAAGCTGTTACTGGAACGATAAGTGTTTTATAACCCACACTTTGTACGGTAATTGAATCACTATTTTTCACACCATCAAAATCAACAGAAAATCTACCCGCTGAATCTGTGAGTACGCCTTTCTTTGATAATTTAAATTGAACAGAGGCAAAAGGGATCGGCTCATCGCTCTGTTTGTCTTTTACAATACCAGACAGTCTTTTATTTTGTGCCGATGTAATTGTAGCAACAAGAGTCAGTAATAGAAGGAATATTCCGGATTTTAAATATGAAGCCATTGGCCCAAAGATAACTGATACCGCAATTTTCTAGGCTTATAATAACGTTAATACTCGCTAGAAATCAAATCCAAGTGCAAAATACCAGATTGGTTTTCCAACAAAAACACCCTTCATTGGCCATGCCGCATCTAATTTCATAAAGTATCCGAGCAGGGTACTACGAATCCCAAAACCGTATCCACCGGCAAACGGACCGAGTCCCCCCGCATCAATTCTAACAGCCACATTACTGGTTGGGAAACCTGTATTGTCGGTCTGCTGAATAAACTGCCCGGGTCTTTGAATGCCATTGAATTTGCCATTCCATGCAGAACCAAGATCAACAAATTGAACTAATTGGAAATTACGTATAAAGGCATTATTAATAGGACGATTAAATAAGGTTGCAAAAACAGGCAATCTGAATTCACTATTCAAAACAAAGGCATTATTACCATTAGCGATATTCTGATTATAGCCGCGCATATTCAAAGCCAGCGATTGAAATGCATATGACTGATCCGGTGCAGGTGGATTGTGATTGAACTTTGGTCCGATCCATCCATCAACCCCACCTAAATAATAAATGATTTTTTGATTGCCCCAAGAAAAATCGGCTGCGGCTCTACCTGCCCAAATAAAGTTGCGATAGATCTTCACGTATTTACGCGCATCTGCTCCAAAATTGAAAGTGAATTTACCAGACCCCGCTCCTGCATTTTGAATTGGCATGTTCACATCCATATAGATTTTGAAACGTAAACCATTCCAAATATTCTGTGTAGGATTAATGGTATTATCGTGCACATATTCGAAGCGGGTCAATGCATATTTCGACACTGTATCTTTTACAGCCAATGCATTTGGATCTGGATAGCCAGAATAGTTATCGTATGATTTTAATACGCCTCGATCAGTACGCAACGCAATAGTTGCACGCAAACTCTTCACTTCATTCAAAGGATATGAGAAATTGGCTTGGAACAGGTTCGTAATTAGTTCGTTATTATAATCACTATTATAGAAATTATTTATGTTGCTGCGATAGTATGTGATACCCCAATCTAAGCGTTTACGATAGTTCTGGAAACTCATGAACACATCTTTATCTTTTAAGTTGGTACCAAATCTAAAGCCACCTACAAATTTGATATCCTCAAACAGATCACTAGTTCCTACACGGAAAGTAAAGTTGAGGTCGTTTCCATTATTCAATTGAATCGGACCAGAACCACCAGCATAAGGTTGGTATCGATTAACGAGAATATTATTTGTGAAACCAGCCAGAATATAATCGCTGCTAAACTTCATGCGATAATCGAAGAGTTTCGACTTGCTTAAAATCGATGCACGTTCGGCATTCTTCATTAACTGTTTTGTTTCTAAAGTATCTTGTTTTTCGTCGGCAAATTCAGATTGAAAAACATCGCTATCAGCTTTCTTTGCAACTGCAGCTGAGACTTGTTTATTATTATAGAAGATAGCTTTGCCTTCTGCAGCGCGTTTGGCATCTACCGTCTTCTTCATAAAATCTGTTGGCTTCGGATTGATATTTCTTCGCTTCAGCGCAATAGAATCTACTTTTAATTTATAGAGGAATTTAAAATCACCTTCCTGACGTACTTCACTTACTTGTCCGTTATTACCCGAAATTCTAGTTTCGAGTAAAGAGCTTTGATAATTGGTGATGGGGAAGGTATAAGTAGAATCTCTATATACTTGAAAATAACTAACACTATCGGGCTCGTTCTTACGCCATGCTTGAAGTGTGCTATCAAATTCGCTGGTAGATGGATTATGTAAGACTTGATCGCCTACATAATATAAAGTATCAACTCCGTTTCTTGCAGTCTTAAAGAAACCGGCCCATCTGTTTTTAATACCGTTTTGGTCAGACACAAATGTAAAGTGCGTGCCATTGTATTGCATGGGTGAGCGTGCATTTCCAAAAGTCTGATTGGTTAATTGTGAAAACTGACTAGAGCCCCCCATCCCATCAATCAAAAACACATTAAATGGATGTCGACCCGGCAATACCGTATCGCCACTTACCGCATCGGGGTTGGGACGATTGGATGAAAAGATAATACCAGTTCGATTCGGGAATGCCACAAAACTCGGATCCACATCATCATACACATCATTGGTAACCTGTAACATTTTATTCTCTTCGATCTTATAAGTGAAGATATCGGAGTGACCATTTTTCACCGCACTCATCACCAATGTATTGGCATCTAACATAAAAGATGCATCGAGAATTTGATCTAGTCCCTCGATAGTTTGTTTGTATTTTTTGTAATGGGCAATAGCATCGTAGACAAACATTTTTGTCTTTCCATCCTGCCAGTAAATTACCAGTAGTCTGCTACCCTTTCCATCCCAGGCAAGGATCGGATAATTCGGATTGATATCGCCCTGATTGGTACGAACACCAAATTTTAATAAGGTCTTTGCATTATAAAAGTTCTCGAAATATTTAACACTATATACTCCTTTTTTAAATTCAACCACTGCATAGTTGTTACTCTTGGGAGTTGGATTAGCAGCGAAGTGGAAATAATCGTTCTTGGTAATGTCTTCTGTAATATTCAGCTGGCCCTTTGGCGCATTTCGTCGCCCGCGGATGTCTTTAATATATTTATCTTGTTCGTACTGCATGAAATCACTCAGTACATCTTTAAATTTCATTTTGCAAATACGTAGTGCAGCACTATTGATATTTTTATACACGCGCGACAAGTAAAGCATGTAGGTAATATTTTCTTTTCGGAATTTTTCACCGAAATAATACCAGAACGCATTTCCAGCAAGTAAGGGTTTATCAAAAGCAAATTGATAAAAATTATTATAGCTGCCACCTAGAATGGCGCTTTTTAATTGTTCGTCTTTTTCATTGCTCCAAGGTTCAGCGGCATAAGCCACATATCCATCCACCAACCATTTTGGTAAATCTAATAATGCCTGATTGCTGGCAAACTCACCGATATCATCTCCAAACAATAAATTATCTGTAAGCACTTTGGAAATTCCTTCCCGAATACCACGCTTCAAATGTTCGTGGTTACCATCGTAATAAATAATAATCTTATTGTTCACTAATTTGGTAGAGCCTCCAGCATTCTGCCAATCCATTCCCAACCCTATATTGCTACTTTTATAATCGTTATAGTTATTATATACCACGATATTTGCGCGGCGTTGTAAGGAATATTCAGTAAAATTTTCAATGGATGGCAATTCTTCTTCGGCAGCCTGAGCAACAAATTTGCCCAACTCTACGCCTCCCTGAGAAGTATAAGTGTTAAAATTGGGTGACTGATAAAACTTCCAAACGAACTTTTTATGCTGAATCCTATTTTTACCAAACATCACGGAGTTCACCTGTGCGATGGTAAATAGGGGTAAAAAAAAGCCTATTAAAAGAAACCATTTATTCAATCTATTGAAATGCATATCCGAACTTTAGTATTTTAAAATTAGTCATTTCGCTTTAAAAGCAGCATAAAATTACCATTATGATTCATGTTAAAGTTTTCACATTCAGTCCGATTCAGGAAAATACTTATGTGCTGTATAACGACGACCTCAAAGCTATTATCATAGATCCGGGATGTTACACGAGTGCTGAACAAGAAACGTTAAAAAACTTTATAAAAGATACGG
>CAIJLK010000053.1 GCA_903821465.1 uncultured Bacteroidota bacterium
CCTTCGTATTTGTTCTGGCTATACCAACCCATGAACAACTCGGTTAGATAGGCAACACCTACAATTGAACCAGTAAGAACAATTACTTTGTTCATTGCTTCGATGTGTCCAACTGTGATATAATCTTCCATGCTAAAAATTTTGCGAATCATCAACATCAAGGTTTGCACCATGGCAAATCCTGAGAAGATCGCACCAGCCACGAAGTATGGAGGGAAGATAGTAGTATGCCATCCAGGAATAACTGAAGTGGCGAAGTCGAAAGATACAATAGTGTGTACAGACAATACCAACGGTGTACTTAAACCAGCTAATACCAATGATAAAGATTCGTGACGCTGCCAGTGTTTGGTAGAACCTGTCCAACCAAATGCTGCAACACCATATAAACGCTTACGCAATTTGGTAAATGCACGGTCACGTACAGTTGCAAAATCAGGCAACAATCCACTATACCAGAACAATAAAGAAACGGTGAAGTATGTAGAGATTGCAAATACGTCCCATAACAATGGAGAGTTAAAGTTCACCCATAATGGTCCGCGAGTATTTGGATAAGGCAATACGAAGAAAGCCATCCATACACGACCCATATGCCAGATTGGAAACTGACCCGCACACATTACGGCAAAGATAGTCATCGCTTCTGCAGCACGGTTAACTCCTGTTCTCCAACCCTGACGAAACAATAATAAGATTGCGGAGATTAGTGTACCGGCATGACCAATACCAACCCACCATACGAAGTTGGTGATATCCCAACCCCAACCCACTGTCTTGTTTAGGTTCCACTGTCCGATACCATAAGTTACATCTCTGTAAATAGAGTATACCCCAAACATTAATAAGCACACCGCGATATAAAAACCAACATACCATAATTTGGTAGGTTTAGCTTCAATGGGGCGCACAATATCTTCTGTTACCTGGTGGTAGTTTTTATCACCATACACCAATGGTTCCCTAAGCTGTGATTCGTACTTTAAATGCATCTGATCTTCGTATTTAATTAGCTAACCTAGGTTAACCAAGTTATTTTATTTTGTCTATGCTTTTTCTGCTTTCTTTTCTTCAGTTTTTCCTGCTTTCGCTTCTTTCTCTTCTTCTGCGTTACGCACTTTGGCCAGGTAAGTAACACCAGGTAAAACGTGTAATTGCTCTAACACATAGAAAGAACGATTAGGATTGTCTACACGAACTTTAGAGATAGCACTTTCTTTATTATTAGCGTTACCAAAAGTGATTGCGTGTGTAGGACATGCTTGTTGGCAAGCTACTTTCAGATCACCATCTTCAAGAGGACGGCTATCTTTTTTTGCAGTCAATTTAGCTTCCTGTAAACGTTGTACGCAGAAAGAACATTTTTCAATCACACCACGAGAACGAACTGTAACATCTGGATTCAACACCATACGAGTTAAGTCGTCGTTCATGTTTAATACCACATCATTAACAATACCTTCCTGGTTATCAGGGAAACTATCTGCACCTGTGTAATCAGCCCAGTTGAAACGACGTACTTTATAAGGACAGTTGTTTGCACAATATCTGGTACCGATACAACGGTTATATGTCATTTGATTTAAACCTTCAGTACTATGGTTGGTTGCAGCAACAGGACAAACGTTCTCACAAGGAGCGTTATCGCAATGCTGACACATCAATGGTTGGAAAACTACATTAGGATTTTCCATATCACCGCTGTAATAACGATCGATACGTAACCAATGCATTTCATGACCGCGTAAAACTTCTGGTTTACCAACAACTGCAACATTATTTTCAGCGCTACATGCAACTACACAAGCACCGCATCCGTTACAACTATTTAAGTCAACGCTCATTCCCCATTTGATACCTGGTCTGTTGTAAACAGGATACATACTACCCTGACCTTCAAACTTCTCGATACCACCGTAAGGTTTTAATTCTTCTTCACGATCATTTAAAATTTCTTTAGGGTTAGCCATGTATTCCGCTAAAGAAAGTTCTTTCATCACTTCTGTACGATTACCTTGTGCTGTATCGTAACGGCTATGAGTTTGAGTTAACGCAACAGGATATTTTTCGCCAGTTGCAGTAACTGTTGCATCAGCAGAGAAACTTACCGTTGCACCAGATAAACCTGCAAAAATGAAGGCGTTTTTACCTACACCTGCAGCAGCTTTACCAATATTTTCAGAGCGACCGTAACCAACAGCGATACCAATCGTATTTTCCTGAGTTCCAGGAATAATCAATACAGGTAATTCGATGCTTTTACCGTTCACAGTAACTTTTACGCAGGGCTTTGGAGGATTTACTTCGTAAGCATCTGCCTGACCATTGTTATTTAAATCGATCTTCACTAATTCTTTAGCCATCTTAGGAGAAACTACCACGTAGTTATCCCAAGTAGCACGAGTGATTGGATCTGGCAATTCTTGTAACCAAGGATTAGAAGCACCTTGTCCGGCACCGATACCTACTTTCTCATACAATACTATTTCTACCGGACCACCTTTCTTACCAGAAGTTGCTGCAGTTATTGCTGCTGCAAGCGGACTGCTATTGAAAGATCCTTTAACTGAAGCAGGTACTGTAGGAGGATTGATCACACCAATTTGTAAAGCTTTATCCCAACCAGTTTCGCCACCAACTTTAGCCGACCAATAAGTCTTAACGAAAGATGAATAATCAGCCGCAGCGCCACTCCATTTTAATAAGCTATCCTGCCACTGACGTGTTTTGAATAACGGATTAATAGTAGGTTGTATCAATGAAATATAACCAGATTTACCTTCTGCATCACCCCAACTTTCTAAGAAGTGATGATCAGGTAATACATATTTACACAATACACTTGTTTCATCCAATTTAGTGTTGAAAGAAATGCTTGTTTTAACTTTTTTAAGACCTGCATTAAATTTATCGGCAGCGAACCAAGAGTAAGAAGGATTAGCACCGTGGATCAATAAAGCTCCCACAGTTCCAGCGTTCATATCTTCTACTAATTTTACAAAATCAGCATCGATACCGGCACGATAATTTGATGTGCTAGCCCAATCAATGGTAACACCATAAGCACCGATAACATCGTTGATGGCATTTACAATCACTTGAACATTCACATCATTGCTTCCGCTTACCACTAAGGCAGCCCCTTTATTTGCAGTTAATGCTTTAGCAGCTTTTTCAATGCCTTCTTTCAATTTCTTATCAGCGATAGAAATTTCAGAACCTTTCACAGCACTCAATAAAGCAGCAGCGATAGCAGCTGTTTCAGAAGGGCGGTGCAAGAATTTTTCATCTGCATTAGAACCTGTTAAACTTGCTACACTTTCAAAATGAATGTGTTTGCTCATTTCTGGATTTTTCTCGTTGATTTTTTTGCCATTCGCATATTGCTTAGCAAATTCAACCGGGCTCAACCAGGTTCCTAAAAAGTCTGCGCCTAAGCTAACAATAGCTTTTGCGTTTTGGAACGAATATGATGGAATGGCTTTTTTACCGAAGGTTAATTCGTTTGCTTGCAAGATTCCAGAATAAGAAACCGCATCATAAGTTACGTGACGGCTACCAGGGAATTTTGCAAGGAATTGAGCAATTATTTCTTTTGTTGTGATGGAAGTAACAGTACTAGTTAAAATAACAGCACCAGTTGCTCCTTTAATAGCATCACCGATTGACATATCAGCTGCTTCAAAAGTTACTTCTTTACCATCGATGGTTGGGAAACGTAAACGAGCAGTATCATATAAGTCTAAGACAGAAGCCTGAACTCGAGCAGATGTACCGCCACCAGTTACCGGACTTAAGTCGTTACCCTCTAACTTGATTGGTCTACCATCGCGCACTTTTGCTAATACTGCCACTACATCACCATCTTGCACATAGGTTGTAGCATAGTATTTAGAAACACCGGGGACGATTTCTTCTGGTCTGTTTGCAAAAGGTA
>CAIJLK010000054.1 GCA_903821465.1 uncultured Bacteroidota bacterium
CTTTTTCATTAGGATACAAAGGTATACACAAATATTTGGTTCATAAAGGTTAAAATTGATGATAGTATTTTATTAGGAGAAATCCCGGTCATTATCCAATTTTATTGGTTTTCGTATTAAATGCTGGTATAAAAAATAGATGAACAGATCGATCAAGATCTTTAAAAGCAGGAATGCTATTCCGAACGAACCGGGTAAATATTTAAAGCTTAGAATCAATACTACTAATGGAATCACCCTTAAATAGGGCAAGAAGAAGAGCTGTTGGATATCAATTTTAGATTCAGCGTTACTGAATTTTGATTGTAGAAATTCAATTGCTTGGGATGCGAGTAATAACCAGAGGGAAGTGATCAGATACTGATTTATAATACTCGAGCTGATCATAGAAGAGGCAATTAAGAAAATGAATAACCCAAGATGAAAAAAGCTATAATGAAATAAGAAAAAGAATGCCTGCTTTGTTTTTGACCCCCAGAAAGGAACTACTGCACCATGGTTTTTAAAACTAAGAATTGTCAAAAAATTAAAAAACCCCATAAAAAAACTTTGGAACCAATACAAAACAATAATTAGGCTGATTGAATTAGGATTATTCAAATAAACTAATAACAGGTAGGCATTAATGGCCAAAAGCAACCAAAAGGAAAAATCCTTCAGATATTTCATAGCATGTAGTTTGTAGAAAGCTACAGATAATCGCCTGTTTCTTCGCTGATTCTGTTATGTATTTTGAAAAAAACATGTTAATTTCAAGAACAACTTATGGAAACCCACAACCATAACATCTAGCTATAAAGGCGCATCTAAAATAAATTTAGGATAAAACATACAACATGAAACCCCTAATTGCCATATTAATAGCCACTGCTTTGTTTTGTAGCGAACTAGCTGCTCAAAAAAAAATAGCTTTAATTATTGCAATTGGCGAATATCCAGAGGGTGGCAGATGGAGGAATCTAAGCTCAATGAACGATTTAAAATATGTAAAAGCAGCTTTAAAGAAAAACGGTTTTACAGATAATAATATCGACACTTTAGTTAATCAGCAGGCAACTAAAGAAAATATGCTGCAATCATTAAACCGATTAATTACAAATGTTTCCAAGGGTGATATTGTTTTTTTTCAATTTTCAGGACACGGACAACAAATTGAAGACGACAATGGCGATGAGGCTGATGGCTACGATGAAGCATTGATTCCCTATGATGCCAAAGCTGCGTATGACCCAGTTACTTACAACGGACAAAATCATTTTAGAGATGACTTATTAGGGGCTAAACTGCAATTAATTAGAAACAAGATCGGAACGAGTGGAAGTTTATTAGTGCTTTTAGATGCCTGCTATTCAGGCACGGCAACAAGAGGTAATGAATTTGCCATTTGCCGCGGCGATGCACATGCTTTTCAGAGTCCGGGTTACGAGCCAAAAGAAAGTCTCACTAAAAATACAGCGCATTCTGGAACTGGATTTTTAAAACTTGACAACAGTGAATCAAATATGATTGTGATTTCTGCGTCTAGTCCAAATCAAATGAACTACGAAAGCAAAGAC
>CAIJLK010000055.1 GCA_903821465.1 uncultured Bacteroidota bacterium
CCACTGCAATTATCCATCGCTGTTGGTGCTACTAAGTAATAATGCTCTAAGTCGATCTTTCCATCTTCTCCATCATTATCTTCTACATGCTCACCTGGTTTCAAGGTCAACACTGTTGCATAACACTGTCCGGTGATAGTTGGTAAGTTTGTTACTGTTGGTACTGGACCTTTATCATCCACCACAGTTACAATCGCTGTTGTTGTTGAAACGTTTCCGTTTACATCAGTTACCGTTAAGGTTACAGTATTTGCTCCCACATTACCACAACCAAAGCTTGCAGGTACTACTGTCATGCTTGCGATACCACATGCATCAGTACTTCCGTTGTTTACATCTGAAGCATTAAGTGTTACTAATCCACCTACCGCTGTGCCTAAGCCTAACGTGATGTTCTTAGCTCTTGCTACTGGCGCAATCTTATCTTGAACTGTTACTGTTGCAGTTGCAGTGCTCACATTTCCGTGGATATCTGTTACAATTAATGTAACTGTGTTTACGCCTACATTACTGCAGTAGAAACTTGTTTTATCAAGTGCGATCGATGCAACACCACAATTATCAGTTGATCCATTGTTGATCTGTGCTGCTGTAATATTTGCAGCACCATTTGCATCTAACTGAATAGTAATATTCTGCGCAATTGCAATTGGTTTCTCATCATCATTCACTGTGATATTTTGTACAGTAGTATTTGTGTTACCATGAATATCAGTTGCTGTCCATGTGATCTGTGTGGTTCCTACTGGATATGCATCAGTCAATAATAATCCATCAGCTCTTACACCCGTTACTGATGCAATGCCTGCATTGTCTGAAGCAGCTGGTGCTGTTACAGTAATGGTTGCACCACATTTATTTTCATCATTATTTACACTGATATTATCTGCAGTTGCAATGGTTGGTTTCTCGTTATCAATTACAGTTACAGTAAAGTCAACACTTGAACTTCCAACCACATTCGTTGCTGTTGCGGTTACCGTTATGGTACCCACTGCAAAGAATGTTCCTGGTGCTATTGAATAAGTAATTGTTGATGCAGGAATCGCTGTTTTTTCTGTTGCAGCAAAACTTACTACTGCACCATTCATTCCAGGATCATTGTTTACAACGATGTTTCCTGGTGTTACAATTACTGGCGCAATACCAGTTACAATAACATTGAACGATGTACTCGCAGTTAATCCATTTGCATCAGTTACTGTATAAGTAACTACCGTTGTGCCAATCGGGAATGTTGATCCACTAGCTAAACCTGCAGTCATTATTGTTGTTGCACCCGGGCAATTATCTGTTCCAGCTGGAGCAGTATAATTCACTATCGCACCCGCTGCACTTGTTGCTGTTGCATTGATATCTGATACCGATGCAATTACTGGTGCTTCATTATCTGTTACTGTTATTGTTTGTGTACAAGTTGATTTATTATCGCTTGCATCAGTTGCTGTCCATACAATGGTTGTAATACCTTTTGGATAAGTAGCCGTCAATGCTGCTGCATCGCTTCTCACACCAACTATTGATTTCACCGAACAATTATCTGTTGCAGTTGCATTAGCGATAGTCATTGTTGCAAAACATTTACCAGCATCTGTGCTCACTGATAGATCACCAGGACAAGTAATTGTTGGTGCAATCGCATCCAACACGGTTACTGTGGCAGTGGCTGTTGCAATATTTCCACTGGCATCTGTTACTGATAAAATCACAGTATTCGAACCTGCAGTTGTTATTGGAGCCGCAGCTGTTGTCCAAGGATTAAACATGCCCTGTATAACAGCATTGTGGTGGTTTCCAGAACGATCGATGATCGTTGTGCCAGCAGCTTCATCAAAATTGTAATAAGCAGTTAAGCCTGCTTCATCGCCTTTCAATGCCTTGGTTTGCATAGCAGAAATCTGACTTGCTGAAAGTGTAATATTCCAGAAGCTCATTTCGTCGAGTGTTCCAATCATTGGGCAACATCCATTTACATGTCTTCCTAATATCGCGCCAGAAATTCCTCCAATCGGACCCGCATCAAATGAGAACGATAAATTTCCATCGATATACACATTTGCTGTATGGAAACTATATGATACAACTATATTATGCCATCTGTTTAAACTAATTCCATGTGCACCAAACGCGGCACCACTAGGAGTAAATACTTCAATGCTATTGCCACATAAACAAATTTCAAATGCATTACTTGAAATTATTTTTCCATTGCTCGCATCAGTTGCATAGAACCAAGTACTAAAAGAGAAATTATTTCCTCCTGGTATAATTGAAGTGATTTGAGCTGCACCTGAGCCATTAAAATTCAGCGCTGAAACATTCGGAACTGTTTTTACAATATCAGAACAATTAAACAATGTTTTACTAATTGTTTTGCTTGCAATAGCACAATTATCTCTGCTTCCATTATCTACTTGTGCTACAGTTAATGTTGCTTGTCCGTTTGCATCCAAATAGATGGTTGGATTTTGTGTGATCACAATTGGTAGCTCGGTATCTTTTACTACCACATCAAAACTTTGACTTGAACTACCTAATTCATTAGTTGCGGTTGCGGTTACTTTGGTAGTACCTACATTAAATACAGCGCCCGGTTGAATATCATAAGTAATAGTAGAAGCTGGAACACCTGTTGGATCTGTTGCCGCAAAACTTACTACAGCACTACATAATCCTGCTTTATTATTTACTGTTACTGTTGACGGAACAACGATTGATGGAGCTACTCCAACAACCGTTACGGTAAATGTAGTTTGACTACTATTACCAGAAGCATCAGTTGTAGTTACAGTAACTGCTGATGCTCCGATTGGGAATACAGATCCACTTGCTGGTACTGCTACCACAGTTGGACTACCAGTACAATTATCTGAAGCACTTGGCATGCTATAGAATACTACCGCACCATCTGCACTTGTTGCTGTAACTACTCCACCAGTATTCGGCGTAATAATTGTTGCACCTGATGTAAACTGCGGTGCTATATTATCAACTACGGTTACTGTTGCTAATCCTGTACTTACATTACCATGCACATCTGTTACTGTTAACGTAACTGTATTCACTCCTAAGTTCGCACAGGTGAATGTTGTTGCTGATAATGACTCTGAAGCAATGCCACATGCATCGTTTGATCCATTGTCAATATCCGATGCAAGCACGCTTGCAGATCCTGAAGCATTTAATGCAACAGTGATATTTTTAGTAACTACTAACGGTGCTACTTTATCTTCTACCGTTACTATGGCAGTGGCAGTTCCCACATTACCATAAATATCTGTTACTGTTAATGTAACTGTGTTAGCTCCCACATTTGCACAACTAAAGCTGGTCTTATCTATTGCATAACCTTGAATCGTTGTGTTATCGTAAGATCCATTATCAATCTGTGCTGCACTTAATGTTGCACTACCAGATGCATCTAATTGGATCGTGATATTCTTAGTTATTACAGTTGGATTTTGTGAATCTGCAACAGTGATGCTGAATGTAGTTTGACTACTATTACCATATGCATCGGTTGCAGTAACTGTAACTGTTGATACTCCGATAGGGAACACTGATCCACTTGCTGGTACTGCTACCACTGATGGACTACCAGTACAATTATCTGAAGCGTTTGGCATACTATACATTACTACTGCTCCGTTTGCGCTTGTTGCTTGTACAACTCCTGCCACATTTGATGTGATGATTGAAGCAGTAGAAGTAAATACCGGAGGCGTTACATCATTCACCGTGATTGTAAATGTTTTGCTATTACTTCCTACAGCATTTGTTGCTGTTGCAGTAATTGTATGAACACCTACAGAGAACGCAGAACCAGAAATTACTGTTACTGCATTTTCTTTATACGTAATTGTGGATGCAGGAACGCCGGTTGTTTCTGTGGCTGCAAATGTTACACTTGCAGAACACAAACCAACAGCAGTATTCGTTACAATATTTGATGGAACAATAATTATTGGTGCTACACCAGCAACAGTTACTGTGAATGTATAAGAAGCAGTTAATCCTGCCGCATCTGTTGCTTTATAAGTAATAGTTGATACACCGATTGGGAAAGTTGAACCACTTGCTAATCCTACTGTTTTAGCAACAGTAACTGAAGGACAGTTATCAGTTGCTGTAGGAGTTGCATAAGTTACTACCGCACCTGCTGCACTTGTTGCAACTACTGTAATGTTAGCCGGACCAGCTATTACTGGTGCCTGATTATCAGTAACGATTACTTTTTGGGTTGTTGTTGTTGAATTTGATGAAGCATCAGTTGCAGTCCATGTAATCGTTGTTGTTCCTTTAGGATATGCTGCAGTTAATGCTAGCGCATCACTTCTTACACCAGTAACAGTTGTGCTTCCACAAAGATCTGTTGCTGCTGGTGTTGGAACAGTTACTGTTGCAGAACATACACCAACATTTGTGTTTGCAGTGATATCAGCAATAACGCCACCAGAAATAAATACGTAGATTTTTTTATTTGTTACAGTATTTGCATTAGACATGAAAGTCCAATCCGGATTTGTATTACCTGTATTGTTTCCAATACCTAGGTCAGAATAATTATTAGCATTTTCTGCCCATCTGTTATAAGCAAACAAAGTTTGTTTAGCACCATAGTTATGTATTTGGAATGATCCATAACAGTTTTGTCCTTGTACCAGATCATCAAAATCATAGCTATTTGTGTTTGCTCCTGGAAGTCCAAGTCCATTGGTAGTTGTATAACAATGACTCCATAATTCAATATTTCCCGTCCCAATATTTGTACCAGTTGTAACACCCGCATTAGCACTTGCTACAACGTTCATATTGGTTACTTTTTGTTGCCAAACAGTTGAACCAGTTGGGATGCCTAATAAACTTGGATCACTTGTAAACTTATCCATCGATACCCATACCCACTTGCCATTATCCAATTCCATATAATAAGCAACCCGATTAAAACTAGCACCCGCTAAAGATGCCGCATTGTTTACGGTGTATGGAATTTGAGACTGACTAGACCATAATGCCTTATCTGGAATATTTAATTGATATACTAATTTATACTGAGCCGCTTCTGGCACATTCGCTAATATACTTGCAGGTGCATTACTGGAGTTACCGCTAAATGTTGGCGCTTGAATATCTTTTACAGTAACAGTAAATGTTCCTGAAGAAGATCCAACAGCATTGGTAGCGGTTGCTATAATGGTATGAACTCCTACAGATAGAGCAGTACCCGAACTTATCGGAGATCCGTTTTCTGAATAAGCAATAGTTGAAGATGGAATTCCTGTAGTTTCTGTTGCAGCAAAATTGGCTGTTGCTGTACACTGTCCGCTTGTTGCATTTAATGTACTATTTGCAGGCACAGTTATTACTGGAGCAGTTCCAGATACTATTATATTAAATGTTGTGTTGGTAGAATTTCCTGTAGCATCTGTTGCAGTTACTGTAACAATGGTAGTACCAATTGAGAAGAGGCTTCCACTAGCAGGTACCGCAGTAACTGTTGGAGTGATGGTACAATTATCTGTTGCACTTGGCAAAGTATAAAATACAGATGCACCATTCGAGCCTGTTGCAGTTACTACTCCGCCTACATTAGGTGTTAATATAGAATATAAAGAAGTAAACTGCGGTGCAGTTACATCTGCAACAATTATTGCTAATACATTAGAAACTGGTGATACACATCCATTACTATTCGTGATCACAACGGTATAAGATCCTGTTGCAGTTGCTGCATAAGTTGCTGCAGTTGCTCCAGGAATATCAATAGCATTTTTCTTCCATTGATAAGTATATCCTACTCCAGTATTTGCTTGTAAATTGATTGTTCCACCTGGACATGTATTAGTAGTAGCTGGATTTGTAATAGTTGCTGTTGGTATTGGATTTACCGTTACTGTTGTTGATGCAGAAGCAGTACATCCATAGGTTGCATCTGTTGCAGTGGCAATATATGTTGTAGTACTTGCTGGTGTTGCCAAAGCAATCGGACCAGTTGTAGTATTTAATCCAATACTCGGACTCCAAGTAATTGTTGCTCCAATTGGTGCGGAAGAAACCGTCCATGTTGGACCGTTTACAAACGATCCCGTTAATCCGGTTTTTGCATCCGAAGTTGTTGTTCCAGTTCCTTCATCCATTTTCCAATAAGAAACCAAACCAGTTGTAGAGATTGGTACAGCTTTATTCATATTGGCTTGTATCTGTGCCTGCGTAAGAGTAATATTCCACATACGCACTTCGTCGATATCGCCATTAAAATAATTATCTACACGTCCAATATTTTTAACTGGATTTGCAATTGGTATTTTTCCTGCCGGAGGTACATAAGTAGCATTTGTTGCTAATACACCATTCACATAACACATAAGCGTTGTACCGTCGAAAGTTTGTGCAATATGGTTCCAAGTATTTTGTTGAATTAACCCTGGATTTGTGATATAATAATAGAAACCAACTCCATCACCAAATCCACCATGAATTTCAGTTCCATTATGAATCCACATAGAAGGAGGTCTTGTAAATGAAGATCCCCCAATCTGATTTCCTATGAAACCATGAAACTGTCCATCATTACCAGATCCAGAATAAATCCAAGCTTCTTGCGTAAATGTGGTTGGTAATACAACACCAGTTCCTAAATCGATATAAGAATTAGTTCCATTAAAACGTACCGCGTTACCACCACCACTATTCGCAACAAGTGTTGCTGTGGCGCCAGCACAAACTGCCGGTGTTGCTGAAGTTATATTGATAGTTGGAGTTCCGCTAGTAACAGCAATTGCTGAAGAATTAACCGAACAACCATTTGCAGTTGTTGCGGTAAATGAATAGTTCCCAATTGCACTTGCAGCAATGGCATTAGTAGTTGCGCCGTTCGACCAAGCATAAGTACTATAAAGAATATCTGCTCCTGATGCAACAAATGTTGGACTACTGATCAAATTAGCAGTAACCGCATTTGCTGTTGCATCTGCTGTTGTAGTGCCTGATGCTTCATCCATTTTATAATAAGCAACCAGATTAGTACTATTCGAAGCAACACTTAATTTTTGAGTGGCTTGAATTTGAGTAATGGTTTTTGCAATATTCCAAACTCGTACTTCATCGATTTGACCAACAAAGAGTTCGTTGCCATTATCTCCAATACTTCTCTGACCAATTCTTAAAGTGGTTCCAGAAGTATTTAATCCTAAGTTGCCCGTTACATCTTGTACTCCATCAACATAAGTGGTAACAGTAGTTCCATTATAGGTAACTGCAACATGGTGCCATACGCCATCATTGATAGTAATATTACCAATCATGTCAGCGTTCTGTCCAACGAAATATAATTTGTTGCTGAGGACTAATAATCCAAATCTTTGTCCAGTTGTTATGTTACCCCAGTTTGCAATCGCACCTGTAGAAGTTTGAGTAGTTTTTATCCAGGCTTCCAAAGTACGCGCAGCTGTCCCAACAGGTAAATTATTATTGACTTTCTCCGCATAATTTGCTCCTGTTAATTGTAATGCATTTCCAGCAGCACCGTTGCCTGTTAATGTTACAGACCCGCCCGCACAAATTGTTAACGCAGCATTCGCTTTAATACTTGCTACTGGCAATCCGCTCACAGTAATAACTTTTGTAAAATTATTTACCACACCTCCCACAGTTACTGAATAAGTAATAGTAGCAGATCCTGCAGATACACCTGTTACTGCTCCGGTTGAAGCATTAATAGTTGCAACCGCTGTATTACTACTCGTCCAGGTACCTACCGCTTGTGCATATTTTACAATTACAATTCCAGAACCACCAACTCCACCAACTCCTGAAGTGGTTCCATTTGCTCCACCACCACCTCCACCGCCGCCGGTGTTAGGTGTTCCATTTCCTCCAGTCATATTAAGCGCATTCGCTCCTAATCCGCCGCCGCCAATTCCACCAGCATAATTAGTAGTAAGATTACTTCCTCCACCACCACCGCCTGCAAAGCTTAAGCTACTGCCAGTCATACTAGTAGTAAATCCTGCTCCACCAGCTGAACCAACTGTCGGAAGCGTACTTGCTCCTGGTGCCGAATAACCACCACCACCAGCTCCAAAAGGATTACAACATCCCAATCCATTATTTTGATTTCCTCCTGCATTACCCTGACCAGCTGTTCCAACTCCTCCAAAGCTTCCGTTCGATCCGCCACCACCAGAACCACCGTCATTTCCTCTAATATTATTAGATCCACCACCACCACCACCGATAGCAACAAAACTTCCAAAAGTTGAATTTCCACCGTTTGCTCCATTTACAGGATCGGTATATCCGCCAATTCCACCAGCACCGATCGCTATGCTTTGATTGCTGGTAATTGCTGTTGAAGCATTATAAATTAATCCGCCTGCGCCACCGCCACCGGCATGTCTATATCCACCGCCACCGCCGCCGGCAACTACCAATAGTTCTGCATTGATACTAATACCCGCCGGAATTACAAAAGTTCCGGCACCGGTAAACGTATGCACGTTATAGCCACTCACACTAGTGATTGATCCCCCACTAATGGTTGTAGAAGGTGCTACCAATGTGGTAGTTCCATTCACACAAATAGCCGAAGCTCCTGTGATTTGGGCATTAGTTTGAAATGAAATGGCGAATGTTAGGATGGTAGCCAAGAAAATGGCATACTTGCGTAGAATTGCTTTCATAATACAGTTTAATTAGAGATTTAAACGCCGAATCACTTCAACATTTTGCGGAAAATATACAGATTGCACTCATCGGGGAAATCAAATTGATGAATTGGCCTTTTTAGTAGATTTTATAACTAATTCAGTCGATATTAAAAAAATATCAGCGCGTTTTTACAAGTTTTCCTATTTTCAATTTTATAAACGCTTCTATTTCAAAGGATTATAACTTATTCGTCAAATGAACCACACCTGCATCATTGTTGAAGACAATATTCTGGAGCGAGATTCCCTGGCTTTGAAAGTTGGGAAGATTGAGGGATTGATCCTCAAGGCTTGCCTGGAAAACGGACTAGAAGGGCTCAATTATTTGAAGAAAAATGAGATCGATATTGTGATCTCGGATATTGATATGCCCGACCTATCTGGACTGGGACTGATCAAAAGTTTAAACAACCCACCCGTTTTTATTCTTACTTCCTCTTTTCCTGAACACGCCGCAGAAAGCTTTGAACTAGACGTGATCGATTATATCGTAAAGCCGGTGAAACTGGAGCGATTGAATAAGGCTGTTGAAAAAGCCTTTAACTTTTTGACTTCCAGAAATAAACATTTTCAAGAACCTGCCCATAAAACCACTACAACTACAAACACTAGTGCTACGATTGAGGTGATCAGAACTATCGACGCAGAAGAATATGTATTTATTAAAGAGAATAATGCCCATATCAAACTAAATATGGGTGATATCTTATTTATTGAAAGCTTAGGAGATTTTTCAAAACTCAGCGTTGTAGGAGGAAAATCGCATATGGCATTGGTGAGCTTGAAGAACCTTGAAAAACAATTGCCTGCTAACTTTTTTATGCGTGTACACAAGCAGTATATTATTAATACCCTGCACATCAAAAATATTAGTGTCTCCGATATTAAACTCAGTAATAACACACTGATCCCTATCAGCATTTCTTACAAACAACAACTGCATGAAAATCTGATCAATAAAAAATCACTTACAAGATTTATTGAATAGCCGTTTTTACTGTAATCGTTTTTGAATATCCCCCTTGCCCACTCAGGGATTTCTTTTCGGCACGAACCCGGTAATAATAAACTGTTCCGGGTTTGAGTGCTTTTATATATTGTGATGATGCCTTCAATTTTAAAGATCGATACCCTTCCACATAATCACTAAAATCTGCTTTTTCGGAAAGATCAAAAATGTATTCATCTACGACTCCCATATTCGACGCCTTCCAATTTGCCGTAAATCCATATCTTGAAATTTCTGTTGCTTGCAACACTTGTGGTATCATCAATGCATAACTCTCCACCCAATTACTGGTATTACCCGATAATGTTTTAAAATTTATCAAGGTTCCATCATTTCTATTATCACTAAGATCGGTCAATGTTGTTTGCCAGGTATTATCACCACCACTATGCCCTGAATTAAAATTATAATAAGCCGCTAAATCTGGTGTGGATGATGGCATATCACAAAACATATCGTCTTGTATTTTACTGGATCGATCTGTATTAAATATGCGCAACTCATCTATCGCAAAAGCTAATTCTTCATCAAAACCTAAATACAATCCACTCCTCCCCCTACTCAACGGAAATCCCGTGTACACTGCATCTTGTAAAAGTCCATTCACATAAATTTTCATGGAATCTTCCCTAAAAACAGCTGCAACAAAATACCATTTTCCTAGCTCCAATTTGTTTTTCTGATGCGCAAAACGTTGCCCCGAAAATGTTCCATCACCCGAACAAACACTCGAATAAAATCCTAGGTCACGATCTACTCCGATCGAATAACTATCATCATAAGAAGTCATATCATTTCGCTTCAACATAATTCTTCCAAAACTTCTTTTGCTATTTCGCACGTTCACCCATAATTCTGCCGTCACCGTTTTTGGATTTAATGATTCCGCATCTTGTATCACCACCCGATCATCAAAGCCATCAAAACTTAAGGCATTACCTGGCTGCGAAGAAACAGTAAATGTAATATTTGAGGTACTCGTACCATGATTGTTATAAGCAGATACTTTATAAGAACTATGTGTTGTGCTTTCTAATGCAACACCACTAAACACTCCCGTGCGAGGATTAAAATAAATACCCCTTGGCAATAATTCGGGACTAATAGAATAACCATTTGTAGACACTTTTCGAACCTTATTATTCAGCTGATCAGCCACATATAAATTTCCAGATGCATCAAGCGCTAATCCATTTGGAAAGAAAAAACCAGCGCGTGTGCCCAATGAATCGTCCTGCGATCCTTCTGCTCCCGTTCCTGCAAGTGTTGTTACTATTCCTGTTGCTGTAATTTTTCTGATCTTTTGATTCCCTACATCACCCACAAATAAATTACCCAATTGATCGATCGCAATGGTCCTTGGATGATTAAAATTGGCCAGCTTGCCCACAGTATTATCAGCAGAACCCGCAATTCCTGAACCAGCAAATGTGCTCACTATTCCTTCCACACTAATTTTACGAATGCAGTGATTCAATTGATCTGCTACAAAAATATTTCCACTCAAATCAATCGCTATTCCATTGGGCTGATTAAAAGAAGCCCTCAATGCATTCACATCATCCTGCGATCCAGAATAACCAGTTCCAGCATAAGTACTTACTACTCCTTGCGCACTAATTTTTCGAATCGCATGGTTCCCTTCATCTACTACCAATAAACTTCCTAAAGCATCCATCACTAAGTCAACCGGAAAAGCGAAACTTGCATTCTGTGATAGACTCGCATTTACAAATCCTTTTTTTCCGTTTCCTGCAAAAACAGTTACTGCACCTGTCTGATCGATCTTCCTGATCTGATGGTTAAACACATCCGCCACATATAAATTTCCTGATTTGTCAAACGCCATTCCTGAAGGGCCATGAAAGCTTGCTAAGGAACTTTTTGCATTATTTTCTTTTCCTTCCTTACCAGAACCCGCATAAGTTGTTACAATTCCATCCGTTGAAATTTTTCGAATCGAATTATTTCCTTCTTCTGATACATACAAATTACCTGATCGATCCAGGATAACTTTTGAAGGATGATTTAATCTGGCTTTGATCGCTGCTGCATTTATAAAACCCGCAATTCCAGTACCCGCAAACGTGCTAGTGTATCCGTATATTTCTCTGGGCACTTCGGCTCCCTGATTTTTTGGACCAATAGGATGAATGACTGAATCTAATGTCAAAATTTTTTGTGCGGGATAAGCAATAGATGGCGCTTGTCCTAGCAATCTATTTGATGCTAACACAACTAATCCGCATAAAGTAAACTTTATTAAACTAATTCCTTTCTTATTGTTCATGCTTTTCTACTACTTTATTTATAATGGCTTTGGTAACCCCAATTCAAAAACTAATCCTTTCATATTTTTATTTTTGGAAACATGAATTGTTCCCTGCATCAACGACACAAATGTTTTGCATAATAATAAACCCAACCCAGTTCCCTTTTCTCTGGCAGTTCCAACCGTGCTTTTCAATGGCTTTTTATTTGGTTTATTAAAGAAATTAATTTTTTCATCTTCCATTCCTACACCTTCATCGCTAACTAATACAATTATTTTTTCTGCCAACACTTCTGCAGTAATCAAAATATTTTCATGCTCAGAACTGTATTTAATAGCATTACTCAAAAGATTCCTCAAGATTAATTCAGTCATATTTTTATCTGCCATCACCAAGCAACCAATTTCAATATCGTTTTTAATATTTATTTTTTTTGATTTTGCACGATCTATAAAATGTTCTAAAATTTCTTCTGTCACCAACGCCATATCAAAAGAAATAATATTTGGATTAAATCCCTGCATCTGACTGGACGACCAGTTAAGCAGATTATTCATTGTTGCAGATGTTTGATTCAGGGTATTAGAAATTTGATCTAAATAGAGTTGCATTTTCCCTTCCGAAATAGCGCCAGCCTTAAGCAATTCGGAAAAAGATAATAAGGAATTTACAGGCGTACGCATATCGTGACTTACTACACCCAATATGGTATCTTTTACTATGCCCATTTCTTCAAGCTCAGCGTGTTGTTTTGAGATCACATCATTTAAACGCTTCGTTCTCCTTTGTATAAAATAGGTGACACTAGCAAAACCCATCACCAAAAAAAACAATACCGTTAAATAAAAATTCCATTTACGTTTAATTATTAATTCGTTTTTCTGCTCCTTGATCGCCTCATCCTTGATATAATCTCGAACTTTTGATTGTAGTTGGATCTGCTTTGCAGCTTGTTCTGCATTGTTTCTTTCTAATTCCAGTTGCTGTTGATTTTTCTCAAATTTTAATTGCAGCAATTGTTTTTCCTGTTCCACAAAAGCCATTTTCTGTTCTTCGTATAATTGCTTTTGCTTTCGCTGCACTATTTGCTCTTGCTGCTGTTGCCTTGATAATAATAAAGTTTGTTGGAGTTGACCATTTTCTTGCACCGAATCCATCCTGCTTTGTGCAATCGTTTCATTGCAAAAGAATATAAGCAGAATTAATAGGGTTTTGGGGGTCATGCGCTTACACTAAAAAGTTGAGAAGGAGCAAAATACAAATATTTCAGTGAAAACTATCGCCCCATCAGCATTTGTACTTTATAATCTTTTAATCCATCTACGCCTTTACCAAGGCAACCATTTCAACATTACCCGAGAATTCTAACTCAATCACCGAATCGTTTTCGTCTGGCCGCTTCCCTAATTCAGGAATGCTGATACCATATGCGTCTTGTGTAAATTTCAATGCGGGTCCATTTAAATATTTAACCGCATTTAATTTCATTCCCTTGATATCTGGTAGCGCTAAAGATCTTGCTGCTGCATTTAATAAATGGATATAAATTTTATTTCCCTTCCTTGTTGCTACTAAGTCTTTACTGGGTAAATACGGACCTCCCTTTGTTCCATAAATAGACGCCCCATATTTTTTTAACCAATCACCCATCCGTTGTAACAGTTGCACCTGACGCTGCTCCATTCTTCCATCAGCCATTGGCCCTACATTATATAATAAGTTACCATTCCCCCCTGCAGTACCCGCCAATGTTTGAATGGATTCTTTTAAAGTCTTCATTTTATCATTCGGCTTCCATGCCCATTGCTCACAAATAGTGATACAAGATTCCCAAGCGTCTTTCATATTGATCTCTCCCACAAATTGTTCAGGTGTAGCATAATCTCCAACTGTTTGATCGTTCATTAATTTATGCGTGCCCTTTCCTAAACGATTATTTACAATGACATTCGGATCTGTTTTCTTAATATGCGCATACACATCTTGTCCCATCGCTAAAGTCCATGGCGCTTCCCAGTTTCCATCAAACCACAACATATACGGATGATAATTGGTAATGATCTCTGTAAGCTGACCCTTGATCTTCTCTACAAACTTTTTCATATCAGCTCCCTCTTTCATTTTCCCATTCGGAAGATTTGAGACTGGATACAAGGGGTCGTGCCAATCCAACACACTGAAATAAACACAGAACTTGATGCCCTGTTTCTGACAAGCTTTATTCAACTCCGCAAGAATGTCTTTTTTATAGGGCGATGACATGATATCATAATCAGTGAATTTACTCGGCCATAAACAAAATCCATCATGGTGCTTCGATGTGATAGTTAAGTATTTCATGCCAGCATTCTTGGCTGCCGTTACCCAAGCATCAGCATGGAATTGTTGTGGATTAAATTCTTTATACAGATGATCATAATCGGCTGTGTCTACACCATTTCCCCTGCTCCATCCAATTTCTGTGCCCCGCAAATTGATGGGCCCCCAATGTATGAACATGCCGAAACGCTGATCCATAAAATCTTTGATGACCGAATCTGGCGTTTTTAAAATTCTTTCTTTAGGCTGTGCAATTGCAGTTGAAAATAAGCATATCAAAAAAAACAATACAACTAAATAGGGTTTAGTAAAAAGCGGCTTTATCATTATCAATATTTTAGCAAAAGAAATTTACAACAAAAATGATTGCCTATTATAATAATAGGGTGTTTTCACGGTGCTAACCCTTCTATATTAATCAGTTATAAAACGGAATTTTAGCGGTGAAATAACGTAACTGATAAATTATCAAAAAAATCTATCTATTTTTAATTCGTCCCCCTGAACCTGTCTGCTGCTTATTCATTTCTTCGCGGATAACCCCCGCAAAATCTTTAGCTATAAATAACTGCTACCTAAGGTATGCATCCAGAATTTGTTGAATTCTGTTTTGGTCGAGCTATTGCAGTATCCAAACTATCACCAATATGCAGAACCATGATTCTACTTATACATTATTTAAAAAAAATATTGTTCATAGTGATGTTGCTCGTCTCTTGTTCCGCCTTTACAAAGACAATGGCACAGGATCCGCACTTCTCACAATTTTATGCCTCCCCCCTTTTATTAAACCCTGCCCTCACTGGTGCGTTTCCCGGAAACCTTCGCGTTTCCGGGAGCTACCGTGAGCAATGGCCTTCCATTATGTACCCATTCAAAACAGGCTCTTTCTCAATTGATGCAAATATTTTAAACGATAAAATTGGTGAGGGCGATATTCTGGGAATCGGATTGACAGGCATTTTTGATAATACGAATAACGGGGGACTAAAATCAAACACGCTCTCACCATCTGTGTCTTTCCATAAAATATTGTTCAAAGATGATAACGCTACTTATTCTCTCGGTGGTGGATTCATGGCTTCTATGAACACCAAAATTTTGGACTACAGTAAATTTGTTTTTGGCGCGCAGTTAACCCCTCAAGGTTACGACCCCAATCTTTCTACTGGTGAAAACAAAAACGGTTTTACATCGGTAAGCTTCGATTATTCTGCAGGTCTTGTTTACGCTGCTATCTCAGAAGATAATAGTTATTATGTAGGCGGATCTGTTTACCACGTAAATAAACCCAAAGAAAATTTTAACGGTACTACCCATATCGTTATTCCACGCTATGTGGTTCATGCGGGTGGATCTTTTCTTAGCGGATCTTCCAATAGACTTTATTTGAGCAGCGTTTACATGAATGCAGAATCCTATTCAGAACTCATCATTGGTGCCGTATACGGAATTGGATTGCTCAATACTTATTCTTACGATTCTGAAAAAAATGATATCACCGTTTTAGGCGGTGTTTGGTACCGATATAAAGATGCCGTAATTCCTTACCTGGGCATTGAAGTAGGAAGTCTTCGCGGGGGACTTTCTTATGATGTAAACGTTTCTCAACTAAATCCCGCATCAAACCTTAAGGGCGGATTTGAATTGTCTGTGAATTACACTTTCGCTACTTCAGAAGCCGCAAAAACTCGTCAGAAAACGCAATGCCCAGGTGGAAAACAAAACCACTTGAAATGGTTTGGTTTCTAAAAACATTACAAACATATTTCTATGAAATACAGATTATTCTTATTTTTTCTACTAATGCTTTCAACCAGCAATCTGCTGAAAGCCTCTCCACCCTTATCCGATACCATTCCTAATGTTATAAAAAAAACTGCTGCCGGTGGATGTCCTTCCGCTGCATTTAGTTTTTCTAATACACTGGTCTGCGCTGGTGTTCCCATCAGCTTTAATAACCAATCTTCTGGTAGCATTGCTTCTTACGTTTGGAATTTTGGGGATGGCATTTACGATAGTACAGCTGCTCCTTCTCACGGATTTTTTAAACACTATGGTAATAGCACCGACACTTTTTTGGTTACGCTTACTGTTACCGGTACCAATGGTTGTAGTAGCACCATCAGCCATAACGTAATTTTTATGGAAAAGCCGGAAGCAAAAATAGTTGGACCGCAAACGGTTTGTACCGGTCTTACGCAAGCAAATTTTATTTTCAATAATGCATCTTCTACTACCACAACAAACACTAACTACTTATTCATTTGGGGCGATACTACCGCAAACACAACCTTAAACTCTTTTAACTCTTCACAATCGCATAGTTATAATATTGGAACAAATCAACTTACCGAAATAGTAACTGGAACAAATGGTTGTAAAGACACATCGGTTACTACTATTTATTTAGGAAGCAACCCTTCGGTGGGTATTGCTAGTCCGGGTAACACCTATATCTGTGCTAATAATAGTATCTCATTTCCAATCAATAATATTAGCACCAACTCTCCCGGTACTACTTATAAGATTACATTCAACGATGGAACGGCTGCTCAATATTTTACGCAGGCTACCATTCCTTCATTCATTTCTCATATCTATACACACTCTTCCTGCGGCACTACCAGTAATGGTATCGCCAATTCATTTATTGCTAAGATCGAAGCCACAAACCCTTGTGCTGTTTCGCAAGGTTCTGTTACACCAATCTATGTTTCTGAAGTTCCTACTCCTGCTATTTCTGTTGTGAGAGATACTACCTGTACCAGCACTTCTTATAGTGTTACCAATAATACCGCTGCTTATAAATCGGTTTCAACAGCGGGACTTTGCTCTGGAGGATCATTCGTGTGGACGATCCTTCCTGCTACTGGATTTACCCTTGGGAATGGACAAACTTTGGGAAATACTTTTAATAATGCCGACCCTTCTTCCTGGTTGGGTTCTAATAGCAATACACTGAATCTTAAATTTACTGTACCCGGCACTTATACTATTCGCTTATATGTTGGCGGTAGTTCTGCATGTGGCTCTGGATTTATTGATCAGACCATCGTTGTAAATCCATTACCTATTTCAACCTTCACAATTACTTCTGCATCTGGTCTTGCAGGTTGCGCTCCTTTCAATGTGGCTACTACCAATAATACAGGCGCAGCTACTTATGGATCTAATAGTTATCAGTGGACCGTGAGTTATGCTAACGCTCAAGGTTGCACACCTGGTTCCAGTTCCTATACTATTACTAGCGGATCACTTACCAGCGCTAATCCGAAATTTACTTTTAATAATCCTGGTGTATATACCATTGCTCTCGTAACATCAGCACCAGATTCTGCCTGTGCTTCTGCGCAAGTAAAACAAGTCATCACTGTAAAAACGATTCCTAACTTAAGCATCAATATTCCTGCAACCATTTGTTCGGGACTGTCTTTTACACCAACTGCAACAGTTAATAATTGTTTCTCTGCTACTGCCGCTACTTATCTATGGACTTTCAACGGTGCCACCCCAGCCAGCTCCACATTGCTCAATCCCGGTCCCATACAAATTCCTGGTCTTGGCGCACATACTGTAAGCCTTGCTGCTACCAACGAATGTGGTACCAATACCGATTCTAAAATCATTACCGTTAATCCGGCTCCAACAATTAGTGGAACTTTTGTGAGTCCCACTAACTGCGCAACTGCCGATGGAAACATACGTATTGCAGGTTTAGCAAACAACACCACTTACACAGTTACTTATACAAAGGGAAGTACAGCAGTCTCTATCAATAAGACTTCCGACGGTAGCGGAACCATTACCCTTACCGGATTGGGTGCTGGTTTGTACAGTAGCATTTCTGTAAATATTGTGGGTACCTGTGCATCTAATATAATCGGTCCCTTTACATTGGTTGATCCATCACCAGGTATTCCTACTGTTAGTAATAACGGACCCATCTGTAGTGGAGGCACCCTGATTTTTAATGCAGCTTCTGCAACTGCGGGAGTGACGTATAGTTGGACTGGACCGAATGGATTTACTTCTAACCTACAAAACCCTACTATCACAAATGCAACTACTGCTGCTTCGGGAATTTATTTTGTTACAGCTTCTATCAGCAATTGTAATGCCGGTGCAACAAGCTTGGTATTGGTGAATCTAACTCCAACAATGCCCACGGTGAGTAATCTTGATTATTGTCAAAATGCAATTGCATCAGCATTAACCGCAATCCCTTCGGGCACTAATAATTTGAAATGGTATACTACTGCAACAGGCGGAACAGCATTGGGTTCTGCTCCAACTCCTTCAACCTTAACTGTTGGAATTACTACTTATTATGTGAGTGAAATTTCTGCAAGTGGTTGCGAGGGACCAAGAGCTGCCATCACCGTTACTATTAATTCATCTGTTCCTAACGCCACAGCTATTGCAAGTAATCCAACTACCTGTGCTGGTAGCGACGGATCAATTCTAATTAGTGGGTTAACCGCTAATACCACATTCATACTCACTTATCAGAAAGGAACTACTACCATTACGGCAAATAGATCATCAGATGCAGGTGGTAATATTTTGATCTATGGTTTAACTGCCGGATCCTATTCAAATATTTCTCTAAGCCTCGGTACCTGCTCTTCAAATATGATGGGGCCATTTACACTGATCGATCCCGGTGCACCAGCAACACCAGTCGTCAACAATAATGGTCCGCTTTGCGCTGGAAGCAATGTAAATTTATCAGCATCTTCTAGCACCGCAGGCGTTAGTTATACATGGATAGGACCCAATTCATTCTCCAGCAACTTGCAAAATCCTTCATGGAATAATGTGGTGGTTGGTTCTGCAGGAACCTATTATGTTACAGCAACACTCAATAATTGTAGCAGCACTGCTAACACAACTGTTGTGATTCGTACAACACCTACTGCGCCTTCAGTAAATAATATTGCATACTGCCAGTTTGCTGTAGCGGCCCCACTTACCGCAACTGCAACAACAGGAAATAGTTTGAATTGGTACACTGTCGCAATAGGCGGCACGCCATTAGTTTCAGCACCTACACCATCAACGGCCACAACGGGTTCAACAATTTATTATGTGAGTCAAATTTCTTCAACCGGTTGTGAATCGGCAAGGTCTGCCATTACCGTAACCGTTACTGTAACACCCGTTATCTCTGCTACATTAATTAACCCAATTACTTGCTACGGTACCGATGGCGCAATTATTTTAAAAGGATTAAGTACTGGAACAAATTATGCGGTTCACTATAACAATGGATTCACAAACATTAATACCAATATTATTGCTGATTCATTAGGCAATATTGTAATTGCTAATTTACCAGCCAGCACCTATTCAAATATTTATGTTTCTATCGGCTCTTGTTCTTCCAATATTGTTGGTCCGTTTTTATTAGTAGATCCCGCTGCCACAGCTATTCCTACACTTAGTTATAACGGACCCGTTTGTGCTGGAAATAATATTGCGCTTACAGCAGTTACTACTGGTACGGGATTAACTTATATGTGGTCCGGTCCGAATGGATTTACTAGTACACAACAAAATCCCAATATCAACCTTGCTTCCTCCTTCGCTGCAGGAACCTATACACTTACAGTAACTAGCAACAATTGCTCCGCAACAAAATCGATCGTTGTTGCATTAAAGCCGCAACTATTTTTAACCAGTCCCGTTGTTGTTGCGCCAGTTTGTACCAATACTGTTTTTAATTATAACGCTAGTTCTAATAATCCATCTACTAGTTTTAGCTGGACAAGAAATCCGGTTGCTAATATTTTAAATCCACTTGCACAGAGTACAGATACTTTAGGGATAATCTCTGAAACCCTTATCAATACTGGCGCTTCACCTGTGCATGTTTTATATAATTATTATTTAACCGCCGATGGTTGTACGAGTGCGCAGTTGGTTGACCTAGTAGTGAACCCTGATACAAAAGCATCTTTCACTTATTTAAATGCTGGATTATGTATGCCAGGTTTGATCGATAGTATCAACATCAAAGCAATAGCTACTGCAAATAGTAATTTGTTATGGTATGTAAATAATAATTTGATCGGAAACACACTTGCATTTCCTGGTTATAACATCAACAATCCAAACGACACGGCGATTGTAAAGTTTGTTGCAACCAATGCTTATGGATGTAAAGAAGATTCAATGAGTCATTCTTTTTTTATTCTCTCAAAACCGAAAACAAGTTTTACAAAATCTATAGCGCAGGGATGTGGACCACTCTCAGTTAATTTCAACAACACAACAACACCTGCGGGAAATAATTTGTATCAGTTTCTGTGGGACTTTGGCAATGGCGATACCTCTCATTTGCAGGATCCGCCAACCATTATTTTTAAACCCGCAACCACCCACTCAGATACTACTTATTATATCAAACTAAAAGCAAGTTCGCCATGTGATACTGTAATTAGCTTATTAGATTCGGTACTGGTACACGCTATACCCTTAGCAAAAATTCAGGTAGATACAACAGCTGCTTGTAAAATCGTTTCATCTCCTTATCTGTTTAAAGCAAATAATTTATCGATAGGAAATGCAAGTATGTATTATTGGGATTATGCTGATGCTGTTATTGATAGCAGCACTAATAAAAATTCTGTATCGCATGTTTTCACAACTGCAGTCACCAAAAATTATTCCATACAATTAAAAGCAGTGAACGGCTGTGGTAGCAGTTTTGATTCTGTTAAACTTACCGTGTATCCGAAAAATATTAATGCCAATTTATCAATGAACGCACCCGGTTATATTGGCTGTGCGCCAGATACCATTCGATTTACAAATAATTCATCTGGTGCAGATCTATATCGAATTGGATTTGGAGATGGCAGTATTGATTCTGTATATACTTCCCAGATTGGAATCGAACAGATCAAACATTACTATAGTACACCAGGTATTTATTCGGTCACCCTAAAAGCAACCAACACCTGTAACAGCAGCGATACAACGCTTTCGATTTTAATAACCTTGAATCAAAAACCTGCTGGCAACTTTACAACTACTAAATCAAGCTACTGCAAAAACGAAACCATTGCATTTCAAAATAATTCAGCAGCAGGCTATAGCTATGAATGGAATTTTGGAGACGGTAATAGTTCTACCGCTTTTAGTCCTACACATAGCTATTCAACTGCTGCTGTATACCAAGTAACGATGGTCATTAAATCGCAGAATTCAAATGCAACATTCTGTACCGATACCATCAGACATACTGTTACAGTAAATAGTTTAGCACCTACCAATTATATTTCTAATGCAGCGCCATCCAATTGCGCACCATTTGTTTTTACAGCAACAAGTAATCAGCCCGCAGGCAATACTGCCAATTGGATCTTCTCGGATCCCAATAGTACAGATACATTGGCAACAGGTAATAATGTAATGCACTTGTTTCCAAAAGCAGGAGATTATAAAGTTACCCTGATCGGTTTCAACACCGCAGGTTGTATGGATACAGGCCTTACTTATATTCATATTATTCCAAAACCTGTAGCGGCATTTTTATCATCAGATACCATACATTGTTTAAATGCAGATACTATTCGATTCACAAATCAATCAACTTATGCTGCATTAGATCCTGTAACCTATCGTTGGTATGTGAATGGTATATTAATTAGTTCCAGTAAAGATTTTAAATATAATTTTTCAAACGGTGCTTCAACAAAAGCTGTTAGCAGTTATGCGGTGTTATTGGTAGCAACTAATAGTAATGGATGTGCAGATAGTGCCTATCAGAAAATTTTGATCATGCCAAGATCTATTCCTGATTTCAGCATTCTTCCTTCGCAGGGTTGTGCCCAGATCAGTGTAAGCTTTACCAATAATAGTCAGTTTTCAAATCTCTACAAATGGTATATCAACGATAGTTTATTTTCTACGATGAGCGCACCATATCCCATTGTTTTATCAAAACCAAAGACCAACTATTTTATAAAGTTAGTAGCGGATCAAACAATGGGATGCGGCGCTGATTCTGTTTTCAATACAGTTACCACCTACGATAAACCAACCATTGGCATGAATGATTTTAATATGGCATTGGCTTGTACAGGTAATCTTACTATACAGTTTACAGATATTTCAAAAGCTATCCCTGGTGTTGTAAAGCAATGGTATTGGGATTTTGGTGATGGACAAACTAGCAATCTTTCTAATCCAATTCACGCCTATAACCAACCGGGTATTTTCCAAATCACCCATTATGTAATAGATGATAAGGGTTGTGTTTCTGACACGCTTCATAAAACAGTTAAAAACTTTGGAAAGCCAACCGTAAAATTTAAACTCAATAATATTTGTTTGCAAACACCAACCATTCCAGTATATACCACATACGATTTTGGTTTTGGAAACAGTTCTATTAAAACCTATCTATGGGATTTTGGTGATGGAACAATTGATACTAGTGCACATCCGATACACACTTATACCAAAGAAGGTTTGTTTACAGTTACCCTCACAACGGTTGCAGATAGTAGTTGTATCAGCGATACTGCGATGCAAACTATTCAAGTGTTTGGAAAACCAACGGCTGATTTTAAATTCATCAACAACTGTATCAATAACCAGGTGAAATTTACAGATGAAAGTTCACCCGGATATGGACAAAACTCGATCAACACGTATAAATGGGATTTTGGAGATGGAACACCTGCAAGCTTTGTTAGCAATCCGATGCATGGTTATCATACAGTGAATCAGTTTGCTGTAAACCTGAGTGTGAGTAGTAGTCTTTGCCCAACGTTAAACGACAGCAAAACAAGAATCCTAAATATTGTAGAGCCGCGTGCGGGTAGGGCTTATCCACCAAAAGTTACCAGCTATGGTATTCCAACATTATTAGAACTTACTGAAAAAGAAGCCGCATCTGTTTTGCAGGGTGGTTCTGCTGCTTCCTATTTATGGATGCCATCAACCGCTCTGAGCAGCAATAAGATTCAGAACCCGATTGCAACTTATAATAAAAATGATGGATCAAAAATCAACTATACCATTGCGATCACCGATACCAGCGGATGTGTAATTAATGATTCACAAGAAGTATGGATTTTTGCGGAACCGAATATTTTTGCACCCACTGCATTCACGCCAAATAATGATGGTGCTAATGATATATTCATTCCGATTTATGTTGAGATCATGCGGATACAATACCTGAGAGTGTTTGACCGATGGGGTAATCTGCTTTGGGAAACTGCCGATATGGGTAAGGGATGGGATGGAACGATCAACGGTAAAAAAATGCCGATGGACACTTACGTTTATATGGTTGTAGGAATCGACGTAAATGGAAAAACAGTTTCTCGAAAAGGAGACCTTACATTAATTAGAGACTAAAAGAAAGTGAAAAGATAAGAGTGAAGAGATAAAAGTGAAAAGTGAAAAGTGAAAAAAGGAGGATGTAAGGGCTTGGCCCACTCTTCACTCTTCACTATTATCTTTTATCTTTTATCTATTATCTTTTATCTTTCTTCGAAAGAAGAAAATTAAAACTCGCAATTCTTAGGTGTCCTAGCAAACGCAATCACGTCGCGGATATTGGTCATTCCGGTAACAAATTGAACCATGCGTTCAAAGCCTAGTCCGAAACCCGCGTGGGGTACCGATCCGAAACGACGAGTATCTAAATACCAACTCATTTCTTCAAGAGGAATATGCATCGCAGCCATACGCGCTTCAAGAACTTCTAAACGCTCTTCTCTCTGTGATCCACCCACAATTTCTCCAATGCCAGGTGCTAAAATATCCATCGCCGCAACGGTTTCTTTTCCTGGTTCACATCCATCATTCATGCGCATATAAAACGCTTTGATCGATGCGGGATATCCTGTTACGATCACTGGTTTTTTGAAATGCTTTTCTACTAAATATCTCTCATGTTCACTCTGCATATCAATACCCCAACTTACATCGTATTTGAATTTCTTCTTTTTATAATGTGGAGAGTCTAATAAAATTTGGATCGCTTCGGTATAAGTAATTCTTTCAAATTGATTATCTACTACAAATTTTAATTTATCCAACAAACCTAATTCTGCTCTATCGTTTTGTGGCTTTTGTTTTTCTTCTTCTGCTAAACGTGCATCCAGGAATTCTAAGTCTTCCATATTATTTTTCATCGCGTAGCGAATCAAATATTGTATGAACTCTTCTGCCAAATTCATATTGTCTTCAATATCGTGAAAGGCCATCTCCGGTTCGATCATCCAGAACTCTGCTAAGTGACGCGCAGTGTTAGAATTTTCGGCTCTGAACGTTGGACCGAAAGTATAAATTTCGCTAAACGCCATTGCTCCTAACTCTCCTTCTAATTGTCCACTCACTGTAAGGTTCGTACTCTTTCCAAAAAAATCTTCTTTGAAATTTACAGAACCATCTTCATTGCGGGGTGCATTATCAAATGGTAAAGTAGTTACTCGAAACATTTCTCCGGCTCCTTCCGCATCGCTTGATGTAATGATGGGCGTATGTAAATAAATAAATCCTTTTTCATTAAAGAACTGATGCACTGCAAAAGCCAAGGAATGACGCAGGCGAAACACAGATCCAAATGTGTTAGTTCTAAAACGTAAGTGCGCGATCTCTCTTAAAAATTCTAGACTATGTTTTTTAGGTTGTAAGGGATATTTTTCTGCATCGCTGTCACCCAATATTTCGAGTGTGTTTGCTTTGATCTCTACTTTTTGTCCCTTCCCCATAGAAGCGATCAATTCACCAGTCACTTTTAAAGACGCACCCGTAGTAATTCTTTTTACTGTTGCATCATCTAATAAACCCAATGCTGCAACAACTTGTATATTATTATTGGTGCTACCATCGTTCAACGCTATAAACTGGTTGTTGCGAAAACTTCGCACCCATCCCATTACTATAATTTCTTGATTAGCTGGCTCTGTGCTTAAAAGCGCTTTGATTTTAGTTCTCTTATTAAACATCTTTGATTGATTCTGGTTCTATACTACTATTAATTGTTAATTTTTTTTAGATCAACAACTGCTTTGGCGGCAAAGATAACCAAACAACCCGCAGCAAAGGCTTTAAAGGCCTGAACTTCATTAAAAAGCCACAAAAAATTCGTTTTTTCAGAAAAACTGACTTAACATTGCAATGGAAACCGAACTGAACAAGACCTTTTTTCTCACGATTTGTTAGTTTATCCTCTTTCCGATCAAAAAATTTCAAACAACCAATCTGAGTTTTTAATTTCCTTAGACTGGTTTTATTCATTGAACAATAAAAGCCCTTTTTCTCATTAATTGAATTTATGTACGACATTCTGCAATTGAACGACATGCTTTTGCCAGAGCTGCAAGACATCGCTGAGCAGCTAGCCATCCCCGGCACAAAAAAACTGGACAAACAAGGACTCATCTACAAGATCTTAGATGGACAGGCTGTAAAAGCCAGCACCACTAAAGATGAGCCTAAGAAGAAAACTGCCCGCACCAGAAAGCCTATTACTATCAAAACTTCAACTGCTAACGGCACTGAAGAAGCTGAAGTAATGGAATCTACTGAACCGGCATCTGAAAAAACTGCTACCGAAGAACCCGATGTTGCTAAAGCAGCTCCGGCCGAAAGAGCACTACCTCGCGAACGCGAAAGGAGTGAACCTCGTGAGCGAAACGATGGACGCGGACCGCTTCCTACTAAAAGAGCTCCTCTTCCTCGTAAACCTAGAGCCGAAAATCCAGAACCTGCCGCTCCGGTTGAAGCACAGCCGGATAAAGATTTGTCCGCCGATGCAGCTGCCATTCTTGCTGCCGTTGGTTCTGACGATAATCAGGCTGGTGAAAACGAGTCTGCCGCTAGCACCGAACCAGTTCCACAACATCGATACCCGCAACACCGCAAAGAACCTGCATTCAATATTGAATTTGAAGGCGTGATCTTAGGCGAAGGTGTATTGGAAATGATGCCTGATGGATACGGTTTCTTACGTTCTTCCGACTACAACTATTTATCTTCTCCCGATGATGTATACGTTTCTCCTTCTCAGATCAAGTTATTTGGACTGAAAACTGGTGATACCGTACACGGAGCTGTTCGCCCTCCAAAAGAAGGTGAAAAATATTTTGCGCTTTTAAAAGTGGATAATATCAATGGTAAGCGACCCGATGAAGTGCGTGACCGCGTGCCTTTCGACTACCTGACTCCTTTGTTCCCTTTTGAAAAATTCAATCTCTATACTACGCCTTCTAATTATAGCACGCGTATCATGGACATTTTTACGCCGATCGGAAAGGGTCAGCGTGGATTGATTGTTGCCCAACCAAAAGTGGGTAAGACCATGTTGCTGAAAGAAGTAGCAAACGCTATCGCAGCTAATCACCCTGAAGTTTACTTGATGGTGGTATTGATCGACGAGCGTCCGGAAGAGGTTACAGATATGGAACGTAGTGTTCGCGCTGAAGTTATCGCTTCAACCTTTGATGAGCCTGCTGAGAAACACGTAAAAGTTTCTGCCATCGCCCTTCAAAAAGCAAAACGTTTGGTTGAGTGCGGTCACGATGTAGTGATCTTATTAGATTCGATCACCCGTTTGGCTCGTGCACATAATACGGTTGCTCCTTCTTCTGGTAAAGTATTATCAGGTGGTGTGGAAGCAAATGCCATGCAGAAACCTAAACAGTTCTTTGGTGCAGCTCGTAAAATTGAACATGGTGGATCTTTAACTATTTTGGCTACTGCTCTGATCGAGACTGGCTCTAAAATGGATGAAGTGATCTTCGAAGAATTCAAGGGTACTGGTAATATGGAACTCTTGCTAGACAGACGTTTAGCGAACAAGCGTATCTTCCCGGCGATCGACCTTGCTGGTTCTTCTACTCGTCGCGACGACTTGTTGCTCGACAGAGAAGTGCTACAACGCATGAACATTTTGCGTCTCTTCATCAATGATATGAATACTGAAGAAGCTATGAACGAATTGTTGAAGCGTATGCGCGGAACTAAGAGTAATGAAGAGTTTTTAGCTAGTATGAACAGATAATTACATTTTTTTAATAGTAAATAACTATTAAATACATAAAAAGACCTCTCTGATTGCTCGGAGAGGTCTTTTAGTTTTTGGGCGATGCCAATTATTTTTCTAATAACCAGGTATCAAATAGTTTCAAAATCCTTTTGTACTCATCTGTCCAACTACTTGGCTCCACAAACCCATGATCCTCAACAGGATATGCGGCCAACTCCCAGTTGTCTTTGCCAAGTTCGATCAATCGCTGACTCAAACGCACGGCATCTTGGAAATTCACATTCAGGTCAACCATGCCATGACAGATCAATAAATGATTTTTCAAGCCAGCAGCAAAATTGATGGGTGATGATTTTGCATAAGCGATGCTATCATTAACTGGCTCATTTAAGATATTGGCTGTATAACCATGATTATAGTGTGCCCAATCTGTAACGGGACGAAGTGCCGCACCCGCTTTGAACACATCGGGTTGCGTGAAAAGCGCCATCAATGTCATAAAGCCTCCATAAGAACCGCCATACATACCGATTCGGTTTTTATCGATCCCCTTATTTTCAACTAACCATTTTGCCGCATCAACTTCATCGTCTAAATCTTTTCCACCCATAAAGCGGTAAATGCCAGTTCTCCAATCACGGCCATAACCACTACTTGCGCGATAATCAATATCAATCACCGTGTATCCCTTATCAGCCAATAAATTATTGAACATCTGTTCGCGGAAATAACTGCTCCATCCGTAATGAACGTTTTGCAAATAACCCGCCCCGTGTACAAATATTACGGCAGCCTTATTTTCTGTTCCTGCCTTGGGTTCGTATATACGGGTATAGATATCTTGATTGTCTCTCGATTTGATCGTGAAAATTTTTGTGTCGCGCCAGCTATATGCTTTGAACGCATCGCTCATGGCTTTGTTGGTTACCTGACTAGGCTGTTTTCCGGGCGCATTTTCTTGGATAAATAATTCCCAAGGTTTATTGATATAGGAATATCGATAAGCAATCCATTTTTCGTCGGGCGATAAACTCACTTCATACATGCCATCCATATTGCTGATCTTTTCTTTCTTGGTACCATCGGTTTTCATGCGATACCAGTTTTGTTTACCCGGATGCACTTCGTTGGTAAGCAAATAGAAATATTGTTTATTCTTACTCAATACCAAATTCTGCACCTCATACTTTCCAGCAGTCAGCGCTTTTTTTGTTTCACTCTTGGTATCATATATATATAAGTGTGCGTAGCCTGTTGCTTCACTTTGATAATACAATTGTGTTTCGTTGATCCAGCCAATGTTGGCACCAAACCCGCTCACACCGGGGCCTCCAACCCAGGCTTCGTCACGCTGACGATCGATCAAACTTAATTTTCCATTTTCTGGATTCACGCGCATGATCCATCTGTCTTTATTGTCTTGCGAACGAATATCAACAATGGCAGCTGTTCCGCTTTCGTTCCAAATCGGTCCATTCATGTTTACTGATCTTGCCATTGGTTTTCTATCAGCAAACTTTTTAGGATAGTCTTTTGCATAATCAGGAAGATCCGTAATCCCAGGAATGCTATCGATGCTAATCTGATATACCGTTTCTTTCTGTTTATCATAGATCCAGGTTTCATATTTACCCAAAGCATTTCCCACTTTTGTGCGACCCGGAAGATCGGTGGTGTAGCCGGTTTCAGCTAAGTAGTCTGGAACGATGGTATTTTTTGAAGCAGTAGGAGCCGTATATAATCGATAACTGATAAATCTTCCGTCGGGACTAATTTGTAGTGATTGCATTTGTTTATCGCCAATGCTGATCGACTTGATCGTGTCCACATCTTTATTCGATTTCAAAAATGCATCACGTGCCTCTTTCTTTTGTTTGCGTTCACGAAGAATTTGAGAAAGTGACAAATTGTTTTGTAAAAGCCATTGGTCTTGTCCCGCCACAGCTGCAACTGGTCCGCGTCCAGCCGCACCCGCATCTGATCTTGCCTGACCGCCACCACCGCCAAATCCTCTACCAGCTCCACCTGCGCCTGGAAAAGCAGGAGCAGCATCGCCTCCAGATTTGATATTAGTAAGTTGTTGGGTGCTGCCGTTTTTTATATTCCAGCCGAAGAGATTTTGATTTTTATTGTATACCAACCATTCCCCATTCGCTGAAAATTTGGGGTTAGTTTCAAAGTCCTCCGTTTGTGTTACACGAATGCTGGTGTTCGATTTCAGATCTACCAAAAAAATATCGCCCCGATACACATAGGCCAGCTGCGTGTTACTGCTATTGTAGATGCCATTGCTGATAGCGATAGCTTTTTGTGTTTCGATATAATTTGCTTTTGTGGGACCAGATCCGCCAATTGCAAATTGATATAAACTGTCGGCGATCTGTTGGGTGGGATTCCAGCCAAAAAAGACGGACTTGCTATCCTGCGCCCACAGAATATTGGTTGGAGAAGTACCGATCCATTTGGGATCTTGCATAATTTTTTCTACGGTAAGTTGCGCGCGGCCAATACTGCAGAACAATAGGGTGGCCATTAATAACCTTATTCTCATGTGCTTAGTTTTGTATTCTAAAACTATTCAATGAAAATTAAAATTTAGAAACAATTTGATGAGTGTCTATTCAGGCATTTAAAGCCGATAAACGAATATTTTAAATAGTAAATAACTAATTATAAACAGTTGTTTAGTAATTACAATGATGAGTTTGTAGTATTTTCTATTGTCACTTATAGTAACCTGTCTTTTCAATCTCTTCTCTTACTGCGTCACTTAGCAAATAATGAACTGTTTGACCGCTTTTAATTGCTTTACGAATAGCAGTTGCGGAAATTTCAAGCAGGGGAGCGTCGAGCATTTGGGCCTTTGCCCCGTATAAATCACTAATCTCAAAACCAGGTCGTCGGTAAATAATGAAACTGTAGTTTTTTATAAGCTGTTCAAAATTCTTCCAATGTGGAAGATTCTGAAAACTATCACTTCCCAGGATCACAGAAAACTGGTGCTGCGGATATTTCTCTTGTAGATAAGTAAGGGTGTCGATTGTGTAAGAGGGGCGAGGTAATTTAAATTCCACATCAGAAGCCCTTAACTGATCGTCGCCCTCCACCGCCAGCTTCACCAGGTGAAGTCGATGGTACTCGTTCAATAAAACAGAAGAAGGTTTAAGGGGATTTTGAGGCGAAACCACAAACCAAACCTGCTGCATATCGGTGTGGTTGGCAACATGACTACCAATAATAAGGTGACCAATATGAATGGGATTATAAGAACCAAAATAGAGTCCAATATTCATATAATTATTTGACTATCAGTTTATTACCTATTTATATTACTTGAACGAAAATACTGTTCGCTTCATTAATTCGAAGGCTAAGATGATAGCCCGCAACAGAGATACTAATGGGGTCGCCCAACGGGGCTTTTTGCTCAACTTTAATGATCTCACCCGGCACACAACCCATCTCCATCAACTTAATGAAAATCTCATCCTTTTCGAATGATATAATTTCAGCCTTCTGACCAATTGCTAATTCTGACAATCTCTTCATCTAATCAATATATTTTACAAAGGTAATACGGAAGCTGTGCAAATAGTTACGATTTTTGTAGTAACAGATTTATATGGAAACGATCTTTTTTAGAAACGCAGACAAGACTTTTTTATTCCCCAACAAAACAGTGCTGAAACATTTTGTTGAACTACTATTTAAAAAGGAAAAGAAGCCACTAGTTGAACTAACCTATGTTTTCTGTTCGGATGAATATTTATTGGACATCAACCGCAACTATCTAAAGCACGATTACTATACCGATATCATCACTTTCGACCTGTCGGAAAACCCGAAACAAACAATTGGTGAGATTTACGTAAGCCTAGACAGGATCAAGGATAACGCAAAAACCCTAAAAACAAGCCTGAAAGATGAGACCCTAAGGGTGATTTTTCATGGCGCACTTCATCTCTGCGGGTATAAGGACAAGTCAAAAACCGATATCTCCACCATGCGCATGAAAGAAGACTACTATTTAGAACTCTATAAAGCAGGAAAGTAAGATAA
This sequence comes from uncultured Bacteroidota bacterium, assembly GCA_903821465.1. GTDB lineage: Bacteria > Bacteroidota > Bacteroidia > Chitinophagales > Chitinophagaceae > Sediminibacterium. The sequence goes on from CAIJLK010000055.1 coordinate 31,387, forward strand.
AAGTGAAAAGATAAAAGTGAAAAGAGGTTAGTAAGCTGGAATTTAGCGACTAATGTTCCACGTGAAACAAACGTCTTCCATTTTTCACTTTTCACTTATCCTGTTCCACGTGAAACAAATGCCATCCTTTTTTCACTTTTCACTTTTATCTTTTCTCTTATTCTTCACTTCCTATTGTTCCACGTGAAACAAACGTCTTCCATTTTTCACTTTTCACTATTATCTTTTATCTTTTCACTTCCTTCTTCACTTTTATCTTTTATCTCTTCACTGTCAATGCCTGAAATATGTTGACCATTAAATAGTAAAAAATGGCAACA
>CAIJLK010000056.1 GCA_903821465.1 uncultured Bacteroidota bacterium
CTCATGCCTGCGTTTGATTGATAAAAATCAAAATTAGGACTTTTGTATTTATAAAAGGCAGGATCTAAAATTTGATTCCTGGTACTGTCATAGATTACTCCATGATAAACAGGTTTATCATTCTCTGCAATCAGTATCACCCCATTAAATGCTTTATTTGCAGTGATAGTATCTGTTATTGTTTTGATTTTTTCAGCCGACATTTTTTGAGAGAATGCAAAATGACCAACAGCAATGAATAAAAATAAAATAAATATTTTTCGCATCTTACTAATTGAGTTTTAAAGTAGTACCTGCTCTTGCGCCAGTATGTTTTGAATCTTCTACAGTAACTACACCGTTCACTAATACAAATTTAAATCCGCTGGAATACTGGTGCGGTTTATCGTAAGTAGAATTATCTGTTACTGTATTTGGATCAAAAATTACGATATCCGCTGCAAATCCATCGCGCAATAATCCACGATCTTTTAATTGGAATTTTTGTGCAGGTAGAGAAGTCATTCTGCGAACAGCCTCTTCTAATGAGATCACTTTTTCTTCGCGCACATATTTTCCCAAAACTCTTGCATTGGTGCCATAACCACGTGGATGTGGATTGCCCGATCCATACACTCGAATACTTGCATCGCTTGCAAACATATTGAAAGGGTACTGCATAATATTTTTTACATCTTGATCGCTCATGCCATGAAACACCATTCCGGCGCCGCCTTGCTCCATCATTTGAATAATGGTTTCTGCTTCTTCTATGGCTTTATGTTTTTTGCCTCTTAATAAATTTATTTGCTCGATACTTTTTCCGTTGTAAGTACTGTCAGCTTTATATGATGCCACAACAGGGTAGCTAAAATTCTTGAGTTTCCGCTTCTGTAATTTCTTGATCATGTATGCCACTACTTCTTTGCGTACAGCTGGTCGTGCGAGTCTTGCTTTAATACTGTCTTGTCCGTCTGCCAATACCCAATCAGGTAACAGTGTACTGAGTGAAGTACTACTAGCCGTATAAGGATATTGATCGATGGTAACATCTAAACCTTCTTTGCGCGCAGCGATGATCATGGGTACGGTTTCTTTACTACGTCCCCAGTTCTGCTGACCGCTCAATTTAAAATGCGAGATCTCCACCGGCATTTTTGCTTCGCGGCCAATATGCAATGCCTCTTCAATGGCTTCGGTAACACTATCACCTTCATCGCGCATATGACTGGCATATACACCGTGATAAGCAGAAGCCACTTTTGCTAAGCGAACTATTTCAATGGTTTTTGAATAAGTGCCGGGGATATAAATGAGTCCAGTTGAGAGTCCCACTGCCCCATCTTCCATCGCTTTTTTCACAATTGCTTCCATATGCAACATTTCAGCTTCTGTTGGATCGCGATTGGCAGAGCCCATTGCGGCTTTACGTACATCGTTATGGCCAACTAGAGCAGCCACATTAATAGATAATTTCAAGCTATCGATCATGGCAAAATACTTTCCAATATTTACTTCGCTCAATCCACAGTTGCCAGTTACAACGCTTGTAACACCATCATAAATAAAATTACTAGCAATCGGATTCTTTTTTTCATCGCCTTCAATATGCGTATGCACATCAATAAATCCGGGAGCCACGATTAGTCCCCCCGCATCAATAGTTTTAGTAGCATGCCATGAAGCGAGGTGGCCGATCTTCAAGATCTTACCATTTTTTACTGCTATATCGCC
>CAIJLK010000057.1 GCA_903821465.1 uncultured Bacteroidota bacterium
ATTTCAAATCAGCCAGATCATTTACACAGATCATAAATCCACTTACTGCCGTATTAAAACTGAAACGCTCTGTATCATCTTCTGTTTTGCGGATGGTTTTGTGCAACACTTTTAATTCTTCTGCAGTTGCAACACCTTCATTCCAAACCTTGCCCTTCATTTCATCATAAAATAAGCGCCACAGTTTTTTGATAAAACGATGCACGCCTTCAATTCCCTTGGTATCCCATGGTTTGCTCTGTTCAACCGGACCCAAGAACATTTCATACATACGGAAGGTATCAGCACCATATTTCTGAACTAGTTCATCAGGGTTCACGGTATTGAACTTCGACTTACTCATTTTCTCTACCTCAGTGCCACAGATATATTTTCCATCTTCTAATTGAAATTCAGCATTCGCAAAATCAGGTTTCCAATTTTTAAACGCCCCTGTATTCAGTTCCACACCATCCACAATATTTACATCAACATGTAATTTATCGACCGTTTCAAAATCGCTAATCAATCCCAAAGAAACATAGGTACTTGTACCCTTTAAACGATATACAAATCTGGATGAACCTTGGATCATTCCCTGATTCAATAACTTTTTGAATGGCTCATCAAAACCTATATGACCTAAGTCGTACAAGGCTTTGGTCCACAGTCTGCTATACAATAAATGTCCAACAGCATGTTCTGTACCGCCGATATATAAATCAACTTGGTTCCAGTAATCACTCACTTTTCTATCGCAGAACGAATCTGTATTATGTGGATCCATATAGCGTAAGAAATACCAACTGCTTCCAGCATAACCAGGCATGGTATTGGTTTCTAACTCTTGCGCCACCCATTCAGGAATATTTGCTAATGGCCCCTGACCTTCTGGGCCGGGTGAATATGAATCAACTTCAGGCAATAGCAATGGCAATTCGCTTTCGTTTAAAGGGTATGCTGTTCCATCTTTCCATTTAACAGGAAATGGTTCCCCCCAATAGCGTTGTCTGCTAAATGCAGCATCACGCATGCGATAGTTTACTTTGGCTTTACCGATACCCATTTCCTCCAAACGATTATTTACGATCGCAATGGCATCGCGCATCACAACACCATCTAAGAAATCGCTATTATGCAATTTGGCATCTTTTGTTGCATTGGCTTCTTCCCCATTATATGCATCGCCCAAAATATTAGTAATAGGAATATTAAAGTGCTTAGCGAATTTGTAATCTCGATCATCGCCACATGGCACAGCCATAATGGCGCCTGTACCATAGCCTGCTAAAACGTATTCAGAGATCCAAATAGGAATTTGTTTTCCGTTAAATGGATTGATGGCAAAAGCACCCGTAAAACAACCACTAATTTTTTTCTCTGCCTGACGCTCTCTCTCACTTCTGCTTTTCACAAAAGCACAATATTCATCAACAGCAGTTTGCTGCTCGATAGTTTTAATTTGATTGATCAATTCGTGTTCCGGGGCAATGACCATAAAGTCAACCCCAAAAATAGTATCCGGACGAGTAGTATAAACTTTCAGATTTAATGTGTTAACTGTAGCAGAACTACTAATCGCAAAATCAATTTCAGCACCATAACTTTTCCCTATCCAGTTGGTCTGCATTTCTTTCATGGAATCGCTGAAAGCCACGCGGTCTAAGCCTTCCAGCAAACGATCTGCATATTCTGTAATTCTCAAATACCACTGACGTAATTTCTTTTTTACAACTGGATGACCACCTCTTTCGCTCACACCATTCACTACTTCATCATTTGCCAAAACCGTTCCTAAAGCTTCGCACCAGTTCACTTCGCCATAACCGCAAAATGCGAGACGATAGTTCATTAAAATTTCTTGTTGTTGCTTTTCAGAAAATTCTTTCCAATCTGCTGCACTAAAAAATGCAGGCGAATAATTCACAGCAGCAGGAAATGGATATATACTATTTCCTTCTTTTTCAAATGAAGCAATCAATATTTCAATTGATTCTGCCTTTTGTTTGGCACGATTAAAAAAGCTTTTGAATAGTTGTAGGAAGATCCATTGTGTCCATTTATAATACACCGGCTCACAAGTGCGAATTTCTCTTTCCCAATCGAAACAAAATCCGATATTATCTAATTGTTTTCTAAACGTGTCGATATTCTTATGTGTACTAATTGCAGGGTGCACACCGTGTTCAATCGCATATTGTTCTGCAGGTAATCCAAAAGCATCATAGCCCATTGGGTGCAACACATTGAATCCTTTAAGACGTTTAAATCTGCTAAAAATATCAGAAGCAATATAGCCCAGAGGATGACCCACATGCAATCCTGCTCCACTTGGATAAGGGAACATATCCAACACATAATATTTTGGCTTATCGCTTATATTAGTTACACGATAGGCATGGTTATCCTGCCATTTTTTTTGCCAATCCTTCTCAATTTTCCTGAAATCGTATTCCATTTTAAAAAACTATTCAATGCTGTTATAGTGATAGTCCGGTTCACTCCTAACATATCTTTAACCCATTTACGGAGCTAAAGCAGTATTTTCAGATGTAAAATCGGGTTTTGAATGGTTGCAAATGTAAGTGTTTAGCGGGCAAAAGCCTACATTTGCCTATCAGTACCCAGCTTACAATTGTATCTGGGAAAGGAAAAAAGTATTATTATGGCTGTAGTTGGAAAATCTTCTTTAAAACGCAGCAAGCCCAATTATATATATAGTATTGTTGGGGTTGCGTTGATTCTGTTTCTTTTGGGCATCATGGGATGGATCTTTTTGAATATCAATTCTGTGGGAAATGCTTTCAAAGAAGATATTAGATTGAGTGCCTATCTGCGCACTATGAATAAGGATACTATCGGACAGATACAACAGTATATTTCCTCCAGACCTTATGCAAAAGGCGTGGTTTATGTTGATAAAGCAAACGCAAAACAGATCTGGAATAAAGAAAATAACGACGATTGGGCTAAGATCCTTGATTCTAATCCACTTCCAGAAAGCATCGATTTCTATGCAAAAGCAACCTATGTAAATAAGGATAGCCTACAAAAAATATCCGACGATCTGATGTCGGCCTACGGCAATCAAATTACGGAATTGCAATATCCCCAAAGCTTGGTTACGGATTTGAATGAACGTGCTTCTAGAATAGGATTAATATTTTTAGTGGTGGCAGTTTTGCTTTGTGTGATCGTGATATTCAGTATCGACAATACTATTCGTTTGGCGATGTTTAGTAATAGATTCCTAATAAAAACCATGCAAATGGTAGGTGCAACCAGAGGCTTTATCTCAAAACCAATGAATATTCAGGCGGTAATAAATGGACTGATTAGCTCCGGAATTGCGATTGCCCTTTTATTTACATTGATTGGATGGGCAGAAAGTCAGTTTGAACCATTAAAAGCTATACGCGATGTAAATCTTACCCTAATCCTGTTTTTTGGAATGATCGTATTAGGTGTGGGCATCTCTGTATTTAGTACCCATCGTGCAGTATTGAAATATCTTAAAATGAAACTCGACGAACTTTATTAACCAAGTTTTAATCGGCATACAACCTGAATTTTCTAATAACCCTTTACCTTTCAATCTTAAAATATCTCAGATGAGCGATCAAAAAAAACAAATCTCTGCACCTCTTTTTGCAAAAGATAATTTGGTATGGATGTTAATCGGAGCCGTTATCGTGGCTCTTGGGTTTATATTAATGAGTGGTGGCAAAAGTGCCGATCCTCGTGTTTTTGATACCAAAGAAGTGTATAGCACTACACGCATTACAATTGCACCAATCTTGATCGTTGCAGGATTGATTGTGGAGATTTATGCAATTTTCAAGAAATCGAAAGTTTAATATATTTTCTATACGTTTACTATGACCCTATTTGATACTATTGTTATTGCAATTATTGAAGGATTAACCGAGTTTCTTCCCATTTCTTCAACTGGACATATGATTATTGCAAGTTCATTTATGGGCATTGCAAAAAATGATTTCACCAAACTTTTTGAAATAGCTATTCAATTGGGAGCCATCCTCTCAGTTGTTGTGATTTATTGGAAAAAGTTCTTCCCAATAAATAGATGGAATTTTTATATCAAATTAATTGTGGCTGTGATACCCGCATTGATATTAGGTTTCATTTTTTCTAAGAAGATCGATGCATTATTGGAGAGTCCGCTTACAGTTAGTGTCACTTTATTATTAGGTGGATTTATTTTGCTATTTATCGATAAGCTGTTTCAAATACCTACCGTTGAAACAGAAGAACGAATTAGTTTGTCGAAAGCATTTACAATTGGCGTTTGGCAATGCCTTGCCATGATACCAGGCACCAGCAGGAGTGCTGCTAGTATTATTGGCGGGATGCAACAAAAACTAAGCAGAAGTTTAGCAGCTGAATTTTCATTTTTCTTGGCCGTGCCAACAATGGCTGCAGCCACTGGTTATAAACTATTGAAGGCCTACAAAGAAACACCAGAACTTTTAACGAATAAAGACAACCTCATTGCGTTAGCTATTGGCAATTTAGTTGCATTTGTTGTAGCAATGATCGCCATTAAATTCTTTATTGGCTTTTTACAAAAACATGGATTCAAACTTTTCGGCTGGTACCGTATCATCGCTGGAATTATTCTTCTGATTTTAATCTATACTGGGCACCTTAGTTAATTGCTTCTCATATTCCTTTAATCGGCATGTTCTAAGGCAGAGTAGTTTTGCGTTCTTTCCCCTATCTTTAAAACACAAAACTCACTTCTATGCAGACTGCTTCTAAAAAAGTAATTAATGGATGGGCCATGTATGATTGGGCTAACAGCGTTTATAATTTAGTAATAACCTCTACTATTTTCCCTGCTTATTACGAAGCTGTTACGGGCGATGGAAACGATGCAACCTTAAATGATACTGTTAAGATTTTTGGTAGAGAATTCGTAAATACCTCTCTTTATAATTATGCACTTGCGATTGCTTTTTTTATTGTGGCGATCATGTCGCCCATTCTTTCTTCTATAGCAGATTACAAGGGAAACAAAAAACAATTCTTATTTTTCTTTTGTACCATGGGTAGTGTTGCTTGTAGTGCGTTGTACTTTTTTGATAAAACAAACTTAGTATTTGGTTTAAGTTGCTTAATTATTGCATGCATTGGATTTTGGAGTAGCCTTGTTTTTTACAATTCATATCTTCCTGAAATCGCAGCCCCTGAAGATCAAGATAAGGTTAGTGCAAAAGGGTTTGCCATGGGCTATATAGGCAGTGTGATACTACAAATTATTTGTTTTGTTTTTGTTATGTCTCCACAGACTTTTGGTATCGATGGAGGAAAAGCGGCTCAAATCTCTTTTTTATTGGTAGGGATTTGGTGGTGGGGATTCGGGCAGCTTGCGCTGAGTAAACTTCCAAAAGGAACCCCAGCACTTCACAAAAAAAATGAAGGCAGTATCCTAACTAATGGATATAAAGAATTAAACAAAGTTTGGAAACAGTTAAGCGAACTTCCTGTATTAAAAAGATACTTAGCTGCTTTTTTCTTTTATAATATGGGAGTACAAACAGTGATGCTTGCAGCTACTCTTTATGGGAAAAGTGAATTAAATATTCCAACTACCAATCTCATTATTGCCATTTTAATTATTCAAATAGTGGCTATTCCAGGCGCCTATTTGGTTGCAAAACTTTCTGAGAAAATTGGCAATTTTAGGGCCCTTATGTTTACCATTTTAATTTGGATTGCTCTTTGTGTGGTAGGTTATTCCATACCAAGAAATGGGATCAATCAGTTTTATACTCTTGCCATTATGGTGGGTTTTGTAATGGGAGGAATTCAGTCGTTGAGCAGAAGTACCTATGCTAAATTGATGCCTTTTACAAAAGACACTACTTCTTTCTTTAGTTTTTATGATGTCACAGAAAAAATTGCGATCGTAATTGGTATGTTCAGCTTTGGGTACATCAATGAAATTACTGGTTCACAACGTAATTCAGTTTTAGCATTGGTAATATTCTTCGTAATAGGCTTTATTCTATTATTATTTGCAATGAAAAAACAAAAATCAGAATTAGCATAACTATGCAACTATACACGATTGAAGCTGGTACTTTTAAATTAGACGGTGGCGCTATGTTTGGTGTAGTTCCTAAAAGTATGTGGCATAAACTGAATCCGTCGGATGAAAACAATTTATGCACTTGGGCTCTTAGATGTTTGTTAATTGAAGATGGTGATCGTTTAATCTTAATTGACAATGGGGTTGGCGATAAGCAGGATGCTAAGTTTTTTGGACATTACCAGCTTGTCGGAGAAACCAATATTGATAAGGCTTTAGCATTGCATGGATTTCATAGTTCTGATATAACAGATGTACTTCTTACGCACTTACATTTTGATCATTGTGGTGGTAGTATTAAAAGAGTTGGAGAGAAATTATTGCCAACATTTGAAAATGCGATCTATTGGTCGAACCAGCAGCATTGGCAATGGGCTACTGTTCCTAATGATAGAGAAAAAGCCAGTTTTTTAAAGGATAATATTTTACCCATTAAAGAAAGCGGACAACTACAAATGATTCCACTGCCAACCGACGGCTTAGAAATAAATGGCAAATTGGGTGTCACAAAATTCACAGATACCATTAGCCTACGTTTCGTAAATGGTCACACAGAAAAAATGATGTTGCCCCAAATTAATTATAAGGGTAGCACAATTGTTTACATGGCAGATCTATTGCCATCTATCAATCATATGCCACTTCCATATGTTATGGCCTATGACATGTTTCCATTGACTACTTTACAAGAAAAAAAATCTTTTTTGCAAGAAGCAGTTGAAGAAGATTATCTATTATATTTCGAACACGATGCATTTAATGAATGCTGCACAATACAACAAACTGAAAAAGGGGTTCGTCACAAGACCAGTTTAAAAATCTCTGATTTATAACATTGAATTAGTTGAAACTCAAATTAGAACTGAGCGGGTAACGTAGATTTCGATATTGCATCATGTCTACTTTTACGCTCCCTACTACTATTGGGCTTTCAATACGAAGTGGAATATGATTCTGATCATCGCTCACCCAGACAGTCATTTTTTCACCCCCCGAAAACATAGTACCCTTTACTAACAGTGGTTTGAAACGTATGGCTCTAAATTTTCCATACTTGGTTTTAATGACTTCTTTTCCTTCGTACTTGATATATAAACTATGTACTTCATTATCAAGAAACATATTGAATGGAATTTTATCATCCGGCTGAAACTTATTAAAATCAATATTTCTAGCGTAATAAATTGCGCTTAATACATCTTGAATGCATCCAGGAACTTTGAACACACCATTGGTAGTTACAGCGGTATTTGTTTGCTGATTAAAGCTCACATTTTCGCTATGTTTAAAACCGCCCTCATCAATGCTGCGAATGAATTTAAGTGGTTGTAAATTGGATGTATCAAAATAGGTTTCATACCGATCTCGAACTTTAAAGATCCAATCGTAACTAGGGTTTGAAGTTCCAACACCTACCACATGATAGGCCGGTTTATTGTTAATTCGATCAAGTGTTACATTAAAATTTGCATCACCAGCATTTACATAAATACCAATCACATTATAGAACACAACAAAGGAAATGCTTTCTCCATCTTGGAAGCAGGTATTTTTTATTCCACAAAAATCATCCCCAGCAGTTAACCTGCGAGAAACGCTAAGAAGAAAAACAAATAATATCAATTTTTTCCAAACTGCCATTCAAATGATTTAATCCAATTGTTTTTTGTTCTGTTTATTTTTAAATAAACGTACACCTAAAATTAGAACACTTCCTGCAATAGCTGGGATGATTAAATTAATTATCCAAATTCCTGCGGCAGCGGCAATAATTCCAAGATGATTGGTGCTTAACAATCCAAATAACTGCAAACTTACTTTCCCACGAAACCCTAGTTCTGCTAATGCAATGGATGGAACCATTGCCAAGACCAGAAAAAGTACCGAAACCATCATTGCCAAATTAAGTGGACTTGATTCAACACCAAAAACCTGTGACAATAATACATATTGAATAATAAATACAACGTACCTGGCAGAAGATAAGAACAAAATTCTTGTTAATTCTCTCCAATGCAGCGCCTCCAATTTCTCAATAAAAAATCTGAATCGGGCCACAAAAGGAATCTTCTCGATCAATCGAATAAACAATGCCAGGTTGAAGTAAAAGATGGTTAATACAAAAATGCCAATAAAAATGGCAATCATCAACGCATCAAGCCAGAACTCATTCAAGCCCTCAAGATTATTCATGGGGTTTAAAATCTTGAATCTAAGTCCACTCAACGCAAATAGTCCAATGAAAAAAGTAACTAAGACCTGACTCATCGAACCTACCAAAGAAAGTGCAACAGCTCTCAAACGATTTCCTTCATTCAAATAAAGGATTCTTCCTACAAAATCGCCCGCCCTATTAATAGTATTTAATGCAAATGCTTGTCCGCTTAAAATGGCCCTGTAAGCATTCCAGAAACTAATTGTCTCAATTCTACTAACTAAGAATTGCCATTTTTTTGCCTCAATTCCCCAATTTAGAAACATGAGTAATACAACTATCACAATTTTCCAGCTTGATGGTCCGTAAAAAGCATCTTTAATTAAATGCCATGACGCTTGCACATCGCCCTGTTGTGTGATCTGGTGATAAATAGAAAATGAAAGCCACAGAAAAAGTGCTGGGCCAACAAAATAATTGAGAAATATTTTAAGTTTTCTAGACAGGTTTTTTGTTTTATAACATTGCAAAGAACGGCTAACATCCTGAGATTGAAAAATAGCTGTGAATAGTTTATTTTTACCCTAATGAGCAAGAATTCACAGATCATTTTAGGAATCGACCCTGGTACTACCGTTATGGGCTATGCCATCCTACGTATAGAAAACAATCAACCTCAGGTTTTGTTGATGGATGTTCTGAAATTGGCTCAACAAAAAGACATCTATGCCCGTCTTGAAATGATTCACACCAAAGTGATGGAATTAATTAAACTTTATCAGCCTTCTACTTTTGCTATTGAAGCACCGTTCTTTGGCAAAAACGTTCAGAGTATGTTGAAACTAGGTAGGGCACAGGGGGTAGCTATTGCTGCGGCCATGCATGCAAAACTCTCTGTAACCGAATATTCTCCAAAAAAAGTGAAGCAATCTATTACAGGCAATGGAAATGCAGATAAGGATCAGGTCTGGAAAATGTTACAGCGTGTTTTATCTATTGATGAACAACCCAAGTACTTTGATGCTACTGATGCCTTAGCTGTTGCACTATGTCATCATTACCAAACTTCTTCTGTTTTAGGAGTGGCTGTGAAAGGATTAAAAGGATGGGATGATTTCATCGCCAAAAATCCAGGGCGTGTAAAAAATAGTTAGAGGTTGTACAAGATCAATTCCTGTATTTCTTTGAATTCTTCTGGGCTCAATTTCAATTTTTCTCTTGTAAAATTTAGATCATCTGCATTATTAATCGGCACTAAATGTAAATGTGCATGTGGAACTTCCAATCCCATCACACTGATTCCACATCGATTACAATCGAAAGTACGCTCAATAGCTTTTGCGATAGGTCTTGAAAACAATAAGATTTCAGACAAATAATCGGCCGACAAATCAAAGAACTGATCTGTCTCAACCTTTGGTATCACTAATACATGCCCCTTTACCATTGGAAAAATGTCAAGAAAAGCATAGAACTTTTCATTCTCTGAAATTTTATAAGAAGGAATTTCGCCTGCAATGATTTTTGAGAAAATAGTCATGTTTCAAAATTTACGCTACCCAAATATCCTAAAAAAAAATGCCCCATCACGAAAAATCATGATAGGGAATTTTTAAAACTCAATTACTTAAATGCTGATATTTTCAATTTTAAATTTAATAATGCCATTAGGAGCCTGCACTTCTGCAATCTCTCCCACTACTTTTCCCAACAAACCCTTGCCTATTGGAGAACTTGCAGAAATCTTACCCAATTTCAAATCGGCTTCCTTTTCACCCACAATCTGATAAACTACCGTTTTCTTAGTGGCCATATTAGTAATTGTTACCTTGGTAAGGATGGTGACTTTGCTCGTATCGATAGTACCGGGATCAACAATCTTAGCATTACTAATAACACCTTCCAATTGTTTAATCTTGGCTTCCAGCATTCCCTGAGCTTCCTTGGCTGCATCATATTCGGCATTTTCTTTCAAATCGCCCTTCTCTCTAGCTTCACCAATAGCTCTCGAAGATGCCGGACGATCAATTGATTTCATCCTGTGTAGCTCTTCTCGCATCTTGTCAAAAGTCTCCTGTGTTACATAGTCGCTCATAATCTTTTTGTTTAGAAGCTGTAAAAAAAATACAACGCCACATTTGATTGTAGCGTTGTAGGTCTGCAAAAATAGAAAATCTTTCTCAAAAAAAAAGAAATGTAATTTTCTATATTACTAATTCTATTGAAATCCTAGCTTATCTAGCACAATTTTAGCCATTTTGTAATAGGCTTCCTGGCTATAACCGGCAATATGTGGGGTAATGATCGAATTCGACTGAGCCAAAAGCCATTTTAATGTTTCCCATTCGGCCTGCTCATAGCTTTCAAATTTTTCGTTTTCTAAGACATCCATCCCTGCAGCCCTAATTTTACCAGATTTAAGCGCTCGCTTTAGTGCGAGGGTATCAGTTACCTTACCTCTGCAGGTGTTAAGGAAATAAGGGTTTCTTTCTAAAGCATTAAAAAACTCGTCATTCGCCATATGAAAGGTCTCTTCTGTTAAAGGCACATGTAAGCTTACTACATCTGCCTGCTTCAACAGTTGATCTATTGCTACCTCCTTAATATAATCATGCGCAAAGCCCACTTTATACTTATCATAGGCTAAAACGGTCACATCAAAGCCTGAAAGGATTTTAGCAAAAGCAGAACCAGTATTTCCATAGCCAATAATGCCAACCGTTTTACCAGTCAGTTCTTCACCACGGTTTTCTGTTCTTAACCACCTGCCTTCTTTGATTTCCAAATTACTTGATGCAATTCGGTTCATCAGAGAAAGTAATAATCCAAGTTCATGTTCTGCTACTGCATTACAATTTCCTTCTGGGCTACTCACACATTTTATACCTTTCGATGCTGCATAGTCTGTATCGATAAGTTCCATACCACTACCCAATCTTCCGATCCATTTTAAATTAGGAGCCCGATCAATCATTTCTTTATTCACAGCTCTTGTATCAACTATCAATCCTTCTACCTCTTCAATAGCATGCATCATGGCTTCGTTTCCAATGCCTGGGATAAACACGATTTTATAGCCATGACTTTGTAATTTGTCTTTTAAATACTGATGCGTATTGGCTGTTATCAATACAGTCCTTTCCATTCTACATTTATTTATATAAAAGATTTTATCTCATGCGGAAACTCAGTGCAGCAAAGTCTTCCACACTTAATTGCTCGGCTCTTTTGTTGAAAATTTCATCCACTAATACCTCTTCGTCGAATAAACCCCGAACAGCATTACGCAACATTTTGCGTCGTTGATTAAATGCTGCTTTCACTAGTACAAACAAGGCTTTTTCGCTTTTCATTGCTACAACGGTATCCTTCCTTTTTAATCGTATTACGCCACTCATGACTTTCGGTGGGGGATTAAAACTTTCCGGGGGCACATCAAATAAATAGTCAACTTCATAAAAAGCTTGCACCAACACACTCATAATCCCATAGACTTTGGTATGGGGTTTCGATGCAATTCTTTGCGCTACTTCTTTCTGAAACATCCCGATCATAGTTGGCACTTGGTCCTTCCATTCAACCACTTTGAAAACGATCTGAGTTGAAATATTATATGGGAAGTTTCCTACAACAGTAAACTGGTTTTCAAAAGGTATATCAATTTGCAAGAAATCTTCATGAATGATCTTGCCCTTGATCTGTGGGTAGGTCAATTCAAGATAGGCCACTTTTTCATCGTCTAGTTCTACTGCCTTGAAATCTATATCCTTAATGGGCAATAAATATTTGGTCAGTGCTCCTGCACCTGCACCCACTTCCAGTAATTGGGTAAAGGGTTCGGACTGTAAATCAGCAACGATCTTTTTACAGATCGATTCATCCTTTAAGAAGTGCTGTCCCAATGATTTCTTTAAACGATATTCCATTGCTGCAAAACTAAGTTTTTTAGGTCAGCAAGTCCGAATCAGTCCCGAATAAGCCCAACGCCAACAGCATACCTACCACTTGCGGTTAATAATCCGTATTTTTACAGCATAATTTTTTTGAATGAGCAATGAATTGCAAAAGCCAAATATTGGATTTACCTGTGGCGACCTAAATGGTATTGGTATTGAGTTGATCATAAAGACCCTGTCCGATCATCGTATTCTAGAAATCTGCACCCCTGTTGTTTTTGCGAGCAATAAGTGTATCAATTTTTATAGAAAGACACTGCCCGAAGTTAATTTTAGCTATAGCAGCGTAAAGGATTTACAGCGACTGAATCCTAAACAAGTGAATATTTTCAACTGCTGGGAAGAAGAAGTAGCTATTAACCCAGGCCAACTGAACGAAACCGGTGGTAAGTATGCACTTGAATCCCTCACACAGGCAACACAAGCTTTAAAAGATGGTTTGATCAATGGATTGGTAACAGCGCCGATTCATAAAAAGAATATTCAAACTGAGGCGTTTCAGTATACTGGACATACGCCTTATTTAAAAGACTTCTTTGGTGTTAGCGATGTTGTGATGCTAATGGTGGCCGAAAATATGCGTATCGGTTTGGTTACAGAACATGTAAGCGTTGCTGATGTTGCCAAACATATTACAAAGGAAAACATCCTTCAGAAATTAAAGATCATGCACGCAAGTCTTCAAAAAGACTTTGGTGTAGATAAACCAAGAATAGCCGTACTCGGATTAAACCCGCATGCTGGTGATGAAAGTTTGATCGGTGAAGAAGAAGAAACCATCATTAAGCCTGCCATTCAGGAAGCAAGGAATTCGATGTTGGTATTTGGTCCTTATAGCTCAGATGCTTTCTTTGCAAGGGGTCAGTACGAAAAATTTGATGCTGTTTTAGCCATGTACCATGATCAGGGTTTGATTCCTTTCAAATCTTTGGCAATTGGGGAAGGCGTAAATTATACCGCAGGATTACCTGTGATCAGAACTAGTCCCGATCATGGAACCGCATTTGACATTGCAGGTAAGGATAAGGCAGATGCCAATAGCTTTATAGTAGCCACATTTGTTGCTTGTGATATTTATCGCATGCGAAACGGCTACAAAGAAATGCGAAGCAACCCACTAAGAAAAATGAGTGCTCGTATGTTAGCCAATGCAGTTGACGAACGTATCGAAGAAAACGAAGGATAAAATTTAGTTCATGTTTGAGATCTCTAATGAAAAAATCAGTGTGCACATTAGCGCAGCTGGTGCCGAACTACAAAGTATTGTAAGCAAGGAAAATGGATTAGAATATATGTGGAGTGGAGATCCTGCATACTGGGGTAAGAAGAGTCCGGTTTTATTTCCAATTGTAGGCGGATTAAAAAACGGATCTTATAAACACCAAGGTATTACTTATCAATTAGGCCGACATGGCTTTGCACGTGAAAGGGAATTTACAGTGAGAAGTCATTCTTCAAATTCAATCCGATTCAGTCTTGTTTCAGATGAAACCACAAAAGAAGTCTATCCCTTCGATTTCATTTTTTCAATTGATTATACTGTAAGCGAAAATAGTTTAACTGTAAAATATAATGTCGAAAATATTGGCGATGAAACGCTCTTGTTTTCAGTAGGCGCGCACCCTGCATTCAAAGTGCCCTTAGTGGATGGAACTGTTTATGAGGATTATGCCCTTGAATTTAGTGCGCAGGAAACTGCAGGGATCTATCCTTTGTCCGCAGAAGGTTTAATTGAAAAGCATACAGAACCCTTACTCAATAATAGCAATCGCATACCCTTAACCAAAGCACTCTTTGCAAAAGATGCATTAGTGTTTAAAGAATTGCAATCGAATTATATTGGGATCATTAATACTAAGAATGTAAACGGACTAAAACTACACTATTCCGATTTTCCTTTTATGGGAATCTGGGCAGCCAAGAATGCAGATTTCGTTTGTATCGAACCCTGGTGTGGCATTGCAGATAGTGTAGATGCTGCGGGAGAATTAGCAGAGAAAGAAGGTATCAATAAATTATCTCCGGGTAATATTTTTGAAAGAGCTTGGACTGTGGAAGTTTTCTAAATACTATTTCACAAAAACCGCATCTGCAACTCCTTTATTCACGATATAATTAGTGTACGTAATTTCTACTCTTCCTTTTTTATTTTTTAGTTTTTGTGCTTCAGTCAATGCTTTTTCATTGTCATCGAATTCCAGCGTAATCCCTTTGGGCAATTTATAGTCCTTCGTATTAAAACTAAAGATTACTTTTTCGGGTAACCCGAATTTAGCAAAACTGCCATAGCTCATTTCCATTTCGTAAGTGCCATTTTCTTTAGTGGTGGTAATGGCTTTGCGTACTAATAAATTAGCTTCATCAATATATAAAGTGGTTAATACAATTTCGCTTGACTCGTTGATGGGCAATAGTTTCACAACTTTACAAACTGCTGAGTTTACTACTTGATCACCGGCAGACAATGCTACAAAATCATTGGTAGCAATAATGCTGCTCATATTTACTGAAACACCACCCTTTGGTAAAAGTGAAATACCTCCCTCTTTTTTCAGACGAAACTTATTGGGCTTCTTGAAATATATTTTCACCTTACCGATCGGTGCTTTGATAAAGCTAACATCGGTTTTCATATTACCATCAGCTTCATAATCGTTTACCTGATCTAATTTGGCTTTGACCTTCATCACCAAACCAGTCATGTCTTGGGAATAAGTGAGAAGTGAAAAGTGAAAAGTGAAA
>CAIJLK010000058.1 GCA_903821465.1 uncultured Bacteroidota bacterium
ATCACGTTCTTGATCAGTAATTCCTGTTGCGTTATTTAAAGGCATTATTTTTGTTACCACGGCTTGCTGGTAAATTAATGCGGCCTGATCGCGAATCAGTTCTGGCGAATCAAAGCGAATATTTTTACTGGCAAGTTGACTGTTATGACAAAGAAGACATCGGGTATCAATCACCGCTTTTAACTGCTCAAAACTAGGAACAGCGACAGTAGCCGATGGCGCCTTAATCGCTGGAGCCAAATACACAATAATGGCAAGCAGGATAACTAAGCCAGAAATTAAAGCGGGGTAACTAGGCTGATGCTTATGCCTGCTAACAAAATAATGGCGTATTAATACGCCACAAGTCATGATCCCAGCGAGAATAATCCAATTATTTGGGCCGCCATAAACCATGTTGTAATGGTTTGAAAGCATGGCAAATAGTACTGGTAAGGTGAAATAAGTGTTGTGAAAACTCCGCTGTTTTGCTCTCTTGCCGATAATCGGATCTGGAGTGCGGCCCGCGCGTAATTCTTCGATGGCCTTTCGTTGGTCAGGAATAATCCAAAAGAATACGTTTGCCGTCATGATGGTGGCAAGCATTGCCCCCGTCATTAAAAAAGCAGCTCGGCCAGAAAAAATATGGCACGCCACCCAGGCGGATGCGATCACATAAATAAATACAACAATAGCAACTTTCTTATCAGCCTTTTCCCCAACGCCAAGAAGCTGACAAATGCCGTTATAAACCAGCCACCCAGCTGCCAAGTAAGCGAGAGCAGCAATAACAGCCATATTTGCAGATAAGTCCATCACATGCTTATCTACCAACATGATGTTTGGATTAAATAGATAGGCTATGGTGAATAAAGAAAATCCAGTGAGCCAGGTGGCGTATGACTCCCAATAAAACCAGTGTAGGTTGTGAGGAAGCATCTTGGGGGCATTAAGGTATTTTTGAGGATTATAAAAACCCCCTCCATGAACTGCCCAGAGTTCGCCACCAACACCTAGCTCTTTTAAACGGTCATCTTCTGGAGGAACAATGCTGTTATCTAGCCAAACAAAATAAAAGGAGGCTCCGATCCAGGCAATTCCAACTATCAGGTGCGTCCATCTTAAAAGAAGGTTTCCCCAGTCAAGCAGATAAGGCAACAAAGTTTCCATCATTTTAATTCCTTAAAAGCTGACTAATAGATTGTGGTGAATTTATTTATGAACCACGATAAGTAGAGTAGGTCCACGGGGAACAAAGCAAGGGGACATGGTAATGATTGCTTGCATCTGAAATACCAAATCGAATTGGGACAATACCCAAAAATGGCGGGGCTGAATCACCGCTATTTAAACCGAAATATGCGCCAACATTAAATTCCAGTTGATACTCACCAATAGTTAAATAATCACCCTCTAACAGAGGTTTATCTGTGCGACCATCCAAATTACTCAAAAATGTACCGAGCAGCACATGAGTATGATTTTCTAGTCTATAAAGACAGAAATTCATCGCAGCGCCAGGCTTGCCATCGCGAATATCAAGTATGTGAGTGGTTAATTTACCCATTTGGGAGATTTTGCAGGTATTTAAATTTATGATAAAAATCAGATTGTAACTGCTAAATCAACTAATATAAGACCTAGAAAATTCATTTAGGCGCTAAATGCAAGACCAGACAAAAATAATCGATCCCGTCAATGAAGTTCTTCCCACTGGAAAACTCTTTATTCTGGGTCTACAGCACGTATTAGTGATGTACGCTGGCGCCATTGCGGTACCATTAATTTTAGGTAGGGCTTTAAAGCTTTCCCCTGATCAAGTAACGGCACTGATCTCAGCAGATCTATTTGTGTGTGGCCTTGTCACTCTCATTCAATCTCTTGGTGTTGGTAAATTATTTGGAATTCGTCTACCAGTGATGATGGGAGTTACTTTTGCATCTTTAGGTCCTATGGTGGCAATTGCCAATGCAAATCCCACTCTTGCAGGAGCCCAATCGATTTTTGGCGCCATTATTGGAGCGGGTGTAGTAGCAATATTCATTGCACCCGTTATGAGTAAATTACTACGATTCTTTCCACCTATTGTTACTGGATCGATTATTCTCGTTATCGGAGTATCTCTAATGCCTGTTGGTATTAATTGGATATTTGGCATCCCTACAGGCTTAACTGCCCCGCTGACCATTGACCCAGACCATGTTTTATGGCTAAAACAAATGGCTACCTTAGCGGCCCTTGATAACCCCATACCGGACATGCCCTCAACCCTATTTGCCTCAGCCTCGCAACTGAACCCAAATTACGCCCCTATCCTCAATGTCAGTATCTCGGCCTTTGTTTTAGTAATTGTTCTTGTCATTTCAAAATTCTTTAAAGGCTTCTTGGGCAATATCTCAGTACTAGTAGGAATTATTGCTGGATCTGCTGTAGCTGCATTTTATGGACAAATGCATTTCACTCAGATCGCTAGCGCCAAGTGGTTTGACCTTGTTATGCCATTTCAGTTTGGTATGCCAATCTTTGATCCTATTTTGATCGCCACTATGTCCATCGTGATGGTTGTAGTCATGATTGAGTCTGCTGGAATGTTTTTAGCCCTAGGAGAGATGACCAATAAGAAGCTATCAACTCAAGACTTGGCTCGTGGCTTGAGGGTCGATGGCTTAGGAACCCTCATTGGCGGAATTTTTAACGTCTTTCCCTACACAAGCTTCTCGCAAAATATTGGGTTAGTTGGGATATCCGGGGTTAAAAGTAGGTATGTCTGTGTAGCAGGAGGAGTGATATTGATGGCTATGGGCCTCATTCCTAAATTGGCTGCAATAGCTGAATCTACCCCAACATTTGTCTTAGGTGGGGCCGGTCTGGTGATGTTTGGAATGGTTGCCACCACTGGAATTCGAATTCTTTCAAGTGTTGACTTTAAAACAAACCGCAATAATTCGCTCATCATCGCAGTTGCGCTTGGATTTGGAATGATTCCAACTATCGCCCCCAAATTCATGATCTGGATGCCTCATGCAATACATCCTTTAATTGATAGTGGAATCTTGTTAGCCTCTATTGCAGCAATCTTCTTGAACCTATTTTTTAATGGCGTTAAATCTTCGGAAGAGGCAGCTAAAGAAGCAGCAGAAAATACGCATGGCTCAGAGTAGTATTAAAGGGCTTACCTTTTTACTTCATGAGTTTTCCCATAATATAGGTGTGCTCCACTGCCCTATCATCGCCAAGGATCTCAAAAGCAAAGAGCTTGTCTTTAAGCTCTTTAGCATTCTTCATTCTTGAAGCTAATAATGGTGTGGACTGGGCATTAAGCACTATAAAATCAGCCTCCATGCCAGGCAAAAAGCTACCAATTTGGCCCTCCATTGAAAGAGCCCTTGCACCGCCAAGCGTTGCTAAATAAAGCGACTGCAATGGATCCAATGGCTTCACAGATGTCGGATCTTCTGAGTATGCCTTTCTCAGTTGGGTTACTTTATAAGCCTCATTCATAGTCTCTAATATCGATAAACTCGTTCCAGCACCAACGTCAGTACCTAAACCAACTTTGACATTAAATTCATCTGCTTTTGCTAAGTTAAATAACCCGCTTCCTAGAAATAAGTTAGAGGTCGGACAAAAAGCAATGGAGCCGCCCTTCTTTGATAGGGTTTTCATATCTTGATCATCCAAATAAATCCCGTGAGCAAAAACAGAGTGGTCTGTGACCAAGCCGTAGTGATCATAGACATCCAAATAGCTTCTGCTATTGGGGAATAGCTCTTTCACCCAAGCAACTTCTGCCTTATTTTCCGCAACATGGGTTTGAACATAGACATCAGGAAACTCTTTAACCAGTTTTCCGGCTAAAGCTAACTGGTGTGGAGTGGATGTTGGGGCGAAACGAGGAGTTACCGCATATTTCAGTCTGCCCTTATTGTGCCATTTTTCGATTAATGCTTTACTCTCAGCATAGCCAGATTCTGGAGTATCGGTTAAATAATCAGGAGCATTGCGATCCATTAATACTTTGCCAGAAATCATGCGCATATTCCTTTTTTGAGACGCCTCAAAAAATGCATCAACTGATACTGGACTGACGGTTGAAAAAACTAAAGCGGTAGTGGTTCCGTTGGCAATGAGCTGATTAAGAAATGAGTTTGCAACCTTGCTAGCATATGCAAAATTCGAAAAATTCTTCTCAGTTGGAAAAGTGTAATTATTTAACCAATCAAGCAACTGGTCCCCATAAGCAGCAACCATCTCTGATTGAGGATAGTGAACATGTGTATCAATTAATCCAGGGATAATGAGCTTTCCGGAATAGTCAATAATTTTCGCATTTTTATATTGGGGCTTTAATGTTATATACGAGCCCGATTGCACTACCTTGCCATTATTTACGTAGACTACTCCATCTTCAAAATATTGATAAGAGTCACTTTTTTTAGCGGGATTATCAGTGAAATATAAAACATCTCCCCTATAACCCACGATCTCAGCCCTGCAAACTAAACCTGCAGACAATAGAAAAGCAAACAGTAGTAAGGATTTAATTTTCATAATTAGCAAAGGTATTCGCATTTAAAGGGTCAGATAGTTAAGCCAGGAGTTTGTAAAATAACTTGGCGAATGGCATTGTGATATCGCACATAACCCGTGCACCGACAGATGTGTTGACCAACCGCATCCTGAATTGCACCCTCAACGTCATCCTTCGAAATAGGTTTTAGACGTAAACGATCCAATAAGCAGTAGGATGCCATTAAAAAGCCTGGTCCAGAGTACCCGCATTGAAATGAAAAATTTTCTAAAAAGGCTTTCTGCAATGGATGAAGTTCACCTCCCTTTGCCAATCCTTCAACGGTTGTAATCGACTTCCCCTCAAGAGCTACTAAGGGAGTGATACAAGAACGGGTTGGCTCAGGCGTTAATCCGGGAGAATCTTGCACTGCCACAGTACAGGCACGACAAACAGCAATACCGCAACATATTTTTGTACCTGTTAATCCGGCGTCCTCCCTCAAATAGTCATTTAAAGTTTGGGTAGGATCGACAGGATCTATTTTAACCGTCTTGCCATTTAATATAAATTGCATCTAAAAGTATCCTTGAATCTATTTATCTAAGTATCAATATTGAATTAAGCATTTTTTTGCTTTAATGCAGCCAATACCTTTTCAGGAGTAATAGGCAAATCTCTAAAGCGGATACCCAACGCGTTAGATACAGCATTGGCAATTGCTGGAGCAACAGGACAGGCAGCCGCTTCCGCTATTCCCCTAGCGGGATCATTGCTAGATATAGGCGGCAAAATGACATTGCTAATTCTGCCTACGGCGCAATGTTGAGCCAGTGGAACCTGATATTGACCTAAATTCCAAAAACCGCTTGATGGCCCACTCGAATTAATCGGCAAATCCTCTAAGAGAGCATAGCCTAAACCTTCAGCAAAGCCACCTTGCATCTGACCTTCAAGTAGGTCTTGCTGCAGAATACGGCCAGGAGCTAGGTAATGAGCCCCCTCAGTCACCTTTATATGTCCCGTCTTAGTATCCACATCAACTGCAACTAAACATGCGGCTGCGCTCATCGTTTGCCCCTGCCTAGCCCACAGCGCTTTTTCAGAATAGGATTTCAAATTCTTTCGCTCAATCTCTTCATATTTTTGCTTTCCTGCCCGTCTAATTCCAAGTGCATCAATTGATTTGCGTATTGTTTTACCGTTAATTGTGAAATCTGCCTGCGCCCATCCACCGCGGAAAAATCCGTGGTTAATTACCGAACTAACTAAGCCATCGCGATAAATCCGTGCAGCAATTTCCCTAATAGAGAGTGGAGAAAAACCTTGCGCAATTAATTTAGAGTCCTGCCACGAAAAATCAGCGCTACTTAAATTTTCTGCACCCTTACCTAAAATAGATTTAGCAGCGGGAAGAAAACCTAATTCAAATAGGATTTCGCAAGATTGTTCAACGCCAAATACGGTGCGAGATGACGTCATTGAAGCCTTACTTGATCCAAATACGATTGGAGTCCAACTCGGATTATCAATATTTTTATTAGGTGACCCCTGCAAACCGAGCAACTTAAATAGCTCTATCTCACCCATCTCAACATTCCGAGCATTCGAACCTAAAATTCTTGCAGGCGCTATAGCCAATGTCGTTTCCATGCCAGTGCCCATCTCTACGGCATGAGTAGTGACAGTGAT
>CAIJLK010000059.1 GCA_903821465.1 uncultured Bacteroidota bacterium
ATCAACATGAAAAAAATTATTCCTAGTATTTTAGTTTTATGCTTCCTGATAGGCTGTAGCGAGAAAAAGGAAACGTTCAGCTTAGATTGTAATTTTCAACGTCAAATCACTACTGAAGGTGAGCCGCCTTATACCCTTTCATTGAATCAAAAAAGAGATTTCATTGCTAATAAGTATGGTGTAAATCAATATAACTGCCCCATCTGGACAAAAGAAAAGATTGAGTGCGAGAACTCTACCCCAGATGGGTCTTTCAAAATGACCTACAACAGGGTAACTGGTGACTATAGAGAAACATCCTCCGATTTAATTGAAGGGAAAAAAAGAAGTTTTGTTGATGTTGGCAGCTGCAAAGTAATCAGCGCGAGAACTGCCAATGAAATGATGCAGGCACCGGCATCGGCTCCTCCCTTAGAGGCAGCATCTCCACAACCTTTACCTACATCGACGCCTGTAGATGGCGCAGACATGGGCTCTCTAAAACGCGGGGCTGAATATAGTTATTACGCCACAGGCTCATGCACAGAAAATTGCCTAACAAAGAACCAAGCGCAAAAACTGTGTGGGGAAATATACAGCTATAACCAAAATATGTTCAATCTATTAACCAATGGTGGTGCTCTAAGTGAACGAGACAGTACCGTTTTACAGAATACAAGCCCCAGTTTTAACGTTTCTTGGAATGGGGCTTCTTGCAGAGGCAGAATGAGTGCAAGCGGTATATATAAAGGCACTTCGGCACGAGTAGACATTGATGGCGCAATTAGTGGTTTTTATATCAAGGAAAATGGCCAAGTGCTTGCCAATTACTTAGATCCGCTTCGTTAATAATTTAATCTAGACTGGGAAAGATGTGATGTTATCTAAACTCAAATTACTTGTATTAGTATGTTTTTTTATTCCGTCATTAGTATTGGCGCAAAGTGTTTCATGCAAATCAGGTGCGTGTATTCCAATAATGCTGCAATCGATTTCCCCTCTAAATGAGGTAAAACTCAATTCAGCGGCTGATAATTTATTAAACAAAGATGCTTTTCCAAAAGGGGATCGCAAGGCAGCTAGAAAACTAAATGAAGATGCGCTTAAGCAACTAAACGCAGGAAACGTTCAACCTGCAATTGCTTTGTTAAAACAAGCTGTAGAAACTGACCCGAGTGATGTAGAGATAAGCTCTAATTATGGTTTTGCTCTTCTGAAGAGTGGCAATTATGCTGCTGCGCAAAATAGTCTTTCAAAAACCTTAGAATTAAATCCGCGTAGAACTAGTACTTGGTTACCTTTAGCAGAGGCTTATGCAGGCAGTGGGCAAGCACAGATTGCTAAACAAGCAGGGTTAATAGCGTTTTTCTACTCCACCGATAAAGACAAGGCTCAAGCGTACTACCTAAAACAGTCGCAGGAACAATCGATCGCCCCAATAAAGGCAATGTATGCAAGTTTAGTTGGCGATATTGGAAACCAACAAGTTGGTACGTCTACAGCTCCAGCAATTCAGGCTCCAAAAGCAGCTCCTGCTCCAGCGCCGGTTACTCAAGCGCCATCACAACCCAGCCAGCAACGATTTAATAATCAAACTACGGCACTTTGCGGTCTTGGCATCATGGTTTTCAAAAAAGATAATAACTTCGCATCTAAAGTTATTGCGACAGCGCAGAATCCAGATGCCAGTAAAGAAATGATGATCAACATGGTTGATTTATTTGATTTGAATACACAAACTGGATTAAAAAAATTAATGATGCAAGCACAACCAGCATGTAAAGCAGTTGGGGTTGACTTGCTTCAATAATTTTTTAAAAAACTCCTCTTCTAGGCATAACAAGACCATATATGAAAATCCTACTCTCCAGTATTGCCTTAATTGCATTACTATCGGCCTGCTCCACGAGCCCCAATAACTCTGGAGCAAAGACTAATCTCAAAGACCAGACTGTTGCTACTGACTTTACTGATGAGGGCATCAAGATTACCTATACATTAACGGGCAAACTTGATTCAATTGAAGTCTATGGGCAAGCCGAAGCATGGAGAGGAAATGTTGAAGCGATTGCAGAAGCGGATGCAATGGCTAAACTATCGAAATTTATTAATGGAAAAAATGTTAGTACTGAGCGTCGCGTCAAGGTTATTGGCAAATCCATTGAAGAGGCTCAAGACAACAAGTTAGATAAGTTCAAGAGTCAAGATGGCACTATCAATGTGACAGATAAACAAATTGAATATGAGCCCTATGTAGA
>CAIJLK010000060.1 GCA_903821465.1 uncultured Bacteroidota bacterium
CCACGGCTGTTACCCCGCTACCACCTCAAAGTAGTGCGTCTACCAATTTCGCCACCTCCGCTTTAAGGATTGCAAATGTAGGGAGTTTTTCCATTTCGTGGCAATCGCTTACTTTGTAAAAAAAAGAGATGGCCGCGTTTATAATAAATTGTCCTAATTGCCACCACCAATTCGAACCCGGTGAGAGTATGCGTGAAGAAATTCAAAAGGAATTACGCAACCAAATGCTCGATTGGCAGAACAAAAAGGACCAGGAATTCAAACTCAAAGAACAATCCTTCCAACAAATCATTTCCGATAAAGAAAAAGAAGCGGCTCTGAAACTGGAAGAAGAAAAGAAAAAATTACAATCCGAACTTCAGGAATCGATCAAGAAATCGATGAGCTCTGATTATGAGAACAAATTGAAACTTTTGGAAGATGCTGCGACAGAGAATGCAGAGAAACTGAAAGAATCCCGTAAAAAGGAACTCGAATACTTGCAAAAAGAACAGGCCCTCCAAAACAGAGAAGCTGAACTTCAATTAAATGTTCAGCGCCAGCTCATGGAAGAACGCGAGAAATTGAAAGAACAATTGCTCAAAGATGAATCCGAAAAAATTAACCTGAAAGAGCAGGAACATCAACTGAGGGTAAAAGAACTGGAAAAACAATTAGACGATCAGAAAAAACTGGCCGAAGAAATGCGGCGTAAATCTGAACAAGGCAGCATGCAATTACAAGGCGAAGTACAAGAACTAATGCTCGAAGAATTATTAGCTGCTAGTTTTCCATTCGATAAAATAGAAGAAGTGGGCAAAGGCGTGCGTGGCGCAGATTGTATTCAAGTAGTGCACAATCGCTTAGGTGTTGAAACTGGTAAGATCATCTATGAAAGTAAACGTACCAAAGACTTCTCGAACGACTGGATCGAAAAACTTAAAACCGATATGCGCAACCTTGGAGCTGATGTGGCTGTAATTGTGACGCAAGCTTTTCCGAAAGACATGGATCGCTTTGGAGAAAGAGATGGCGTGTATATCTGCACATTTGCCGAAGTAAAAAGTGTAGCTCTAGTTTTACGCAACGCCATTTTAAAAGTGCATGATGCCAAGAAAAGTCAGGAGAATAAGGGCGATAAAATGGTGATGCTCTACGACTACTTAATTGGTACCGAATTCAGCGAACAGTGGAAAGCCATCCGCGAAGGTTTCATGAATATGCGCCAGAGTATTCAACGCGAAAGAGATACCATGGAAAAATTATGGAAGGCCCGCGAGAAACAATTAGAAAAGGTTTTATTGAATGCCGCCCATATTCGTGGCTCTATTGAAGGGATTGCTGGAGCAGATGCCGTAAATTTGAATATTACAGACGATAACGAACCTATATTACTTGATTAATTTATTTGAAAATCATAAGACCAGCGATCAGCCAGATCGGCCATCGAGAAAGAAACCCATCTTTCCCGTGCAAACTCCGCTGCGGGATTATTTAATTAAATATGGAAGGGAAGTTAATTTGCCGGCTAGCTATAACGACTTAAGCAATTTCACTTATACCGTTCCCATTAAGGATGAAAAAGGCAATGATACTGCTTGGGAAAAAGCATCATACGACATGCATCATTGGGAGTATCTACGCGAGACTTTGGTGATGAATTATGCTTACTTAAAAACAAAGGGTGACTTAAGTTTTGTGAATCATTTGGATGTGGCTGGAATTGATTTTTGTTTCTTCGGAAATAGTCAGCCTATACGCATTCGAATCATCAATAAATACAACGACAATTACGATCACTATTATATTAAGAAGGCGGACTCAAGCAGGATCTACGGATTAGAGTTGGAGCATTTATTATCGCCCAATAGAATTGTATATTTTACAAAAGGTGATACCCTTGTTGAAGAACATATTCCTGGTATTCCTGGAGATATTTTTATTAAAGATTATTTAAACCATCCAAGCACCAATCAGATTCGGTTAGCAAAAGAATTTGTGAAATTTAATGAACGATGTTTTGCACATTTATTGGGCGATATGCGCAGCTATAATTTTGTCGTAAATATTACGCCAGACATAGTTGATTTTCAGTATCGAATTCGCCCCATCGATTTTGATCAGCAATCATATGAAGGAAGAAAGAACCTCTACCTGCCACAGTTCTTTAAAGAGAACAAACCTTTTGTAGATATAGTTACTAAACACTTGAATAGAGAATCGATAGAGCAGTATCAGGCAGAAGAAAAAACACAGATGGCTTTTCGTTTGAGTTCTGCAAAATTTCGGGTAAAAGAATTACTCGACATCATGATCAGTGATAATATTTCGGTGGATAATAAAATCAATCAACTTAAAACAGAGCTGGCTGAATTCTTTGACCAACCTAAATATCTTAAGGCAACTACGATGGGACAAATTGTAAAAACCCAGATCAAACAAACGCTTTTGAAGAGCCTTAAACTTATTCCTAGAAATAATATCCGAGTCGCAGACTAAATGAATTCCACTCTTCACTCTTCACTCTTCACTTCTTCCTCCACTC
>CAIJLK010000061.1 GCA_903821465.1 uncultured Bacteroidota bacterium
GAGAGCATATTACTTCGCGCACCAAAATTCCGATCGTAGCAGAAATTGGTCATATCGATACCCTGGATAATAATTTTGTGGTAGCCGATAAAAGCAGAAACATCACCGCTGAACAGTTTAGGATCTTAAGAACCAATTTGCAATTTTTGTTGCAGGATAAGCATACAGTATTGGTTACTTCTACGGTGAGTGGTGAGGGTAAAAGTTTTATTGCTTTGAACCTGGCTGCAGTGTTAGCGATCTCTGGTAAGAGAGTAGCATTATTAGAATTTGACTTGCGCAAACCAAGAATCATTAAAAATACGGGATTGGAAAGAAGAAGTTTAGGGATCTCTAATTACTTAGCCAAACAAACAGACGATTTAGATCAATTATTTTATACGATGGACAATTATTCGTCACTGCATATTTTTGGTTGCGGACCAATTCCACCAAATCCAGCTGAGTTAATGATCGGGAATAGAATGGATGACTTATTCGCTTACCTGAAAACGCATTACGATTATGTGGTGTTGGATTCAGCACCGGTAGGTCTGGTGAGCGATTCCTTTGGTATTTCTAAATTCTGCGACACCACTTTATTTGTGGTAAGACAAAGGATCACTTTGAAAAAGCAATTATTTTTTATTGATGAGATCTATAAAAATAATCAGCTAAAAAATATGGGCATTGTGATCAATGATGTGAAAGTAGGTGCCAAGCATGGTTACTACGGACACAATTATGGTTATGGATACGGATATGGAAAGGGTTATGGTTATGGATACGGCCATCGCTCATATGGAGAATATTTTGATGCAGAAAAACAAACCGGATTCTTTGCAAAGCTTTTCAAAAAATTCAAAAAGAAATAAAGGTTTATTAAATAGTATTTGATTTGTGTAGGGTAGCAGCCATTATTTCTGAGAACACACATACGTTATTGGATCGCATCGAGCGGATGACGAAATCTATGGCGCATGGCGGTCCGGATGGAAAGGGACATGCAGTAAATGAAAGTCTGGGATATGCATTAGGGCATAGAAGACTTTCAATTATCGATACCAGCGAAAATGCAGCACAGCCCATGCACTCCGCCGATCGGCGTTATTGCATCAGTTATAATGGAGAGATCTATAACTATCGTGAATTAAAAGAAGAGCTCCGGCAATTAGGCTATCAATTTCATACGGCTTCAGATACAGAAGTATTATTAGTAGGTTATGATGCCTGGGGTGCCGATCTGCTTCCAAAATTAAAAGGCATGTTTGCTTTTGTGTTGGCAGATAATGTAGCGCAAAAAATATTCGTAGCCCGGGATCATATGGGGATCAAACCCTTATACATGGCCAAGCGTGGTGGGGACATTTATTTTAGTTCGGAAGTAAAAGGAATGTTAGCGGTGGATAGTAGTTGGGAACCCAATCTGCAATGGCGGGTATGGTTTTTAACTTTTGGTTTTTTACCTGAACCGATTACTACATTAGAAAATGTATGGCCCATCAAAAAAGGGCATTATCTCTTATACGATTTAAACACACAGACTTATCAAGAACATCCTTGGTTTAGTTCCTTGCAACCAATAAATCAAACTATTTCTAAAGAAGAAGCTTTAATAAAAACAAAGAGAATTGTAAGGGAAGCAGTTGAAAGGCATTTAGTAGCCGATGTAAAACTCGGTGTGTTTTTAAGTGGTGGTATTGATTCGAGTCTGGTGTCTATACTGG
Source organism: uncultured Bacteroidota bacterium (assembly GCA_903821465.1). Classification (GTDB taxonomy): domain Bacteria; phylum Bacteroidota; class Bacteroidia; order Chitinophagales; family Chitinophagaceae; genus Sediminibacterium. The sequence continues at coordinate 1,707 of CAIJLK010000061.1, forward strand.
CGAGCAAAGTAAATCCGCAGCAACCTATTGAAACTTTATCTATTGATTTTGAGGATGCGGCATATTCTGAGAAAATACACCAGCAAACAGTGGTAGATCTTATCGGCAGCAATCATCATAGTCTGGTAGTAACCCAAAACGATTTTGCCCGGGCATGGGATGATATTCAGGCATCCTTAGATCAGCCCACTACTGATGCCATTAATAATTATTTTGTTTGCCGGTTCGCCAAAGAAAAAGGTTGCAAAGTGGTATTGAGTGGTTTGGGTGCTGATGAATTATTTGGAGGATATCCCAGTTTTAATCGGACTGAAAAAATTGCCCGATTAAAAACATTAACGAGGTTACAGATCTTACAAACAGGTATAGCAGGTGTGTTACCTTATCCGAAACGTAAGATTGATTTTTTTAAAAAACAATTAGCAGTCAGTGAGTACCTCACTTATCGTGGATTATTCACCCCGGCAGATACGGCCAGGATTCTGCATATCACCGAACAGGAAGTGTGGAAGATCCTAAGCACCTATCAAATGCCTTATGAATACGATCAGATTACCGGAGCCAAAAATCAGGTAGCAGCCTTTGAGTGTGATATCTATATGCTGGGGCAGTTATTAAAAGACGCCGATATGCAGAGCATGTGGCATAGTGTAGAATTGCGCGTACCATTTTTAGATCTCGACCTGGTAAACTTTGTGCATCAATTACCCGAACACATCAAGTATCCTGCCGGTGGGCATAAATATTTAATCGTAGAGGCTTTTAAAGATCTTTTACCAGCAAGTATTGTTCATAGAAAAAAACAGGGATTTGTTTTTCCTTTTGAAACATGGCTGACTAATATGAAAGTTATGTATAACAATCTTTTTGTACCTGCTAAATACCTGACTCTTTTTTTAAAAGGTAAATTATCAGCATCAAGAATTTGGGCAATCTATTTATCAAATACCTATAAAAATTAATTTTTAGTACAGAGTGAATTTGCAATTGAAAAAGGCAATTATTATAGGAGTAACCGGACAAGATGGAGCTTATCTGGCTAAACTATTATTAAATAAAGGTTATCAGGTTATTGGTATCACTAGAAAAATCAGTGAACGAAATAATAGAAAACTTGAATTTCTTGGAATTCTGGATGAAATAGAATTTTTTGAAATGCCCGATGTTTCATTTAATGAAATAGAAAAGGCCCTAAAAAAATACCAGCCAGATGAAGTGTATAA
>CAIJLK010000062.1 GCA_903821465.1 uncultured Bacteroidota bacterium
CTCGATGCCAATTCATACAATTACTGCACCCATGCTAATCAAGATGGCTCAGAAGGTGGTTAAGCGAGGGGCTTTTGATATTGCGAAACGAGTTTATTCCTCAGCAGGACAAGTATTTCGATATGCAATTGTTGAGGGTTTATGTGATAGAAACCCAGCCAATGATATTGGCCTAGCAGATGCACATATACAAAGCCCGCCTGTAAAACATAGAAATTCTCTTGCCCCTCAGGATGTTCCTGAGTTACTGCGAAAAATAGATACTTACGATGATGTGAATGGCGGAAGCGTGATTACTAAATTGGCAATGAAGTTGATGTCATACACATTTGTTAGAACCGGTGAACTAATCAGCGCAAAGTGGAGCGAATTTGATTTGCAAAATAATGTTTGGGTTGTGCCGGCCGAAAGAATGAAAAAGGTCAAAGGTAGGGTATCAGCCGCTCATATTGTGGCTTTATCCAAGCAATCAAAAGCCATTCTCAAAGAATTGCATAAAGTGACCGATGGAGGAGATTTAGTTTTTCCACATGAAAGTAATCCGAAGAAAAGTATGAGCAACAATACAATTTTGTTTGCTTTGTATCGCATGGGCTACAAGGGTCGAATGACTGGGCATGGATTCAGGGGTGTAGCCTCCACAATCCTGCATGAAACTGGCTACCAGCATGCACACATAGAGGTTCAGCTTGCCCACTTAGAAAGAAATAGGGTGAGCGGAGCTTATAACCACGCTGAATACATTCCACAAAGAGCCAAGATGATGCAGGAATGGGCTGACTACCTAGATGGTATTAAAGCTGGTGCTAGAGTGATAAGCATAAAAAGAGCATAAGTGAGGGATAAATGATAATTAGTGACTCAAAATACTCAGAAGAAAAAACACCAAAATGGGCTTATTGGAAACAATTTAAATATGTTTCATTTGAGGATGCAATTTATCTAAGCTTAGATTTAAATCCTCATATGATGCCTTGGATGCTTCAAGAGGCATGCGATTTTTATTGCCAAGAAATTGATGAGAGAACAGAGGTTTCTTACAACTGGGCTGATTCTTTAGATTGGTATTGTGGTGATATTGATGAAATACCATCAAGGGATAAAGTTGATTTGATTGGCTTCGCTTCATGGGTATGCAAGAAAATGAAGTGGGAGGTACCAGAAGAATTCTTCAAAGTTTCCGGGTTTGATCAAGAGGCCGTTACTCAAGCTGAGAACTCTGAGAAAGCCGTCAATCCTAAAGAGTTGGCCAATCATGTGAAATTAATTGGGGCTTTGTACGACATCATCATTCAAAAAGGTTTGTATAGAACGGATGACGAATTAAAGGCATATCTGGAAGCAGAATACGACCACTTGGGTGGCTTCTCAAGGAGAACCTTGGACAGTCGGATAAGGGCAGCCAAGAAAGCAATTCATTTCAAGGATTGACGTACCGCAATTGCAGTGCAGTTTGCCGCAATTGCGATGATATTTAGGCAGGAAAGGTTCAAAGTTACTCCATGCACCAATCGTGGTGCTGTAACACACATGGAGAACTTACGATGCCTGCTAAAACAGCTTTACCAAAACCAAAATTACTACCCCATGATGGGTGTAGTAGATGGTCTCAATTTTCAGAATTTTCCCCTGTCTGCCGAGAAACCTTTAGGCGCCTAAGCCTACAAGGAAGAGCTCCAAAGCCCATACGAATGGGGATTCGATGCACTTTTTATCAGAATAGGGAATTACACAAATTTCTTGCTAACCCACTTTCTTACAAGGAGGGAGACGCATGAAGAGCGCTGATATTCCAACTTCAGTTCAGACCCAATTTCAATATCAGACACGTGCATTGATTTTTAAGTTAATTCAAGAATTAGCTACAAATGAATTTTTGCTTGATCCCAAAGCCGTCAATTACTTGGAATTCTTAAATCAAATTAGCGATGTGGGTGATAGACACAGAATTATCTTTCAACAGTTTGCGGAGGCATTATGCGAGTAAAAATTCAACTTTCTGTAACAAAAGCCCTAAATAAAGAAATCCAATCTCTAATTCCTGAGTGCAAAACTCTGCTTCAAACAGAGCAATTAATTTCTGAGCTAGATAAGCAAATGAATTTACTGAGAGGTTATGGAAAGACTATCTATGAAATACGCAACGAACAGAGTCGGGAGCAAATGCGAGAAGTTGAAGGCCGGATGCCGGAGCGTTTAAAGCATCTTTTGGAAAAGGGGTTGATTAGTCAGATTGAATACTCTTTTATGCAGAATCGCCTATGCGATGACATTCCCTTCTAGTGTGATATTTGTGAGGAAATTTCTAAATGAATAACCGATTTAATAAGAATCAATTGCCAGATCCAGTTTGCTATTTCTCAGCGCAGGGGCTTAATTTAATTGGAGGGGGTGAGTGGCGCTCAGCAATTTGCCCTTTCCATGAGGATAACAAGCCAAGCCTAAGAATTCGCATTGAAAATGGTGCATTTAGATGTCTTGCGTGTGGTGAAAAGGGCGGGGATATTCTGGCGTTTCATCAGAAACGCTATGGGTTAGCTTTTAAGGATGCTGCCAGGGCTCTTGGAGCTTGGAGTGACCATGGATAAGCAGCTTATTAAAACTGAAGCAAAGAGATTGGCGACTGGATTTATAGGTGATGGTTACCTGCCGCAATCACTACATCACTACACAGATGTGAATGGTGAGATTTTGTATTCAAGAATGCGTCTGTATCAC
>CAIJLK010000063.1 GCA_903821465.1 uncultured Bacteroidota bacterium
TACTGCTGGTTATTTAAAGGCTAGTGGCACAACGGCATTTAGCACAGTTGCTTCTATTCCAAGTTCAGATATTACTGGCCTTGGCACAATGTCAACGCAAAATGCCAATGCAGTAGCAATTACTGGCGGTACTATTTCAGGCCTTTCTAGTCCATTGCCTGTAGCTTCAGGCGGTACTGGCGCAGCTACTTTGACAGGATATGTTAAAGGTAATGGAACAGGCGCATTTACAGCTTCTGCAACAATCCCAAATACAGCAATTAGCGGTTTGGGTACTATGTCAACTCAAAATGCTAATGCTGTAGCGATTACTGGTGGCACTTTAAATGGCGTAGCAATCGGTGGGACAACTGCTGGCGATGGTACTTTTGACATTCTTACTGCAAACGTATCAAGATTAAATGCTGCAACTGCAACAAGTCTGACTATTGGCACTTTGTCATATACACCAGCTAATGCCCTAATTACAGCGCAAAGCTCTGCTACATCGTTTAATCAAGTAATTATTAGCAATACAAACAATACAAGCACAACAGCTTCTACAGACTATATTGTTAATAATTACAACTCTACCGATAGCACCTATTATGGTGATTTTGGTATGAACGGCAATGCCTTTACTGGCACAGGCGCATTTAACCAAGCTAATAACGTCTATTTAACAGCTACAACAGCAGATTTAGCGATTGGCACAACAACTGCAAATGCCATTCATTTTGTTGTAAATGGTGATGCTACAGATGCAGCAACAATTAGCTCTGCTGGTATTTTCTCTTTGGGAACGGCTTTAGCGATTGCTTCAGGTGGTACAAACTCTACAACAACTCCTACGGCTGGCGGTATTGCCTATGGAACTGGTACTGCTTATGCTTTTAGCGCAATAGGTACAACAGGACAAGTTTTAACTTCTCAAGGCGCAGGGGCTCCAACCTGGACTACTCCAACATCTTATGCGACTGTTACCGATGACACCACTACAAATGCAACTCGTTATCCTTTGTTCGCTAATCAAACAACTGGAAACCTTACAACTGAATATACAAGCTCTACTAAGTACCAGTTCAATCCTTTTACTGGCCTTCTTACAGCCACAGGATTTAGCGGATCAGGCGCAAACTTAACTTCTTTGCCAGCAGGACAGCTTTCAGGAACTATTTCTAGTGGAGTTTTAGGCAATTCAACGCTATATATTGGCACTACTGCTGTAGTTTTGAACGCTGCAAGCGGTTCAATTACTTCTTTAGCGGTAAATATTAGCGGTTCAGCATCAAGCGCAACAACAGCTACAACTGCCACAAATGCTACAAACGTAGCCATTACTGATGACACTTCTACAGCAGCAACTTTTTATCCAACAATCGTAAGTAGTTCTACAGGAAATTTTCCTGTTAAAACTTCTTCCACTAAACTTCAATTTAACCCATCGACAGGAGTTCTTACTTCTACTGGCGGTATGGGTGGAGGAGCTTTCTAGATGGCGCAAACAGGATTTACCCCTTTATTAGTATATTCAAGCTCTACGGCTACTAATGCGCCTACGGCTGGCAATCTATTAAATAACGCTACAGGCTCTGAATTAGCGATCAATATTGCTGATGGAAAACTGTTTTACAAAGATTCAGCTAACGCTGTTCAAGTTATTGGCTGGAAAATAAGACCAGCAACTGCTGGCGGTACAGGCTTAACGTCTTTTGCTGTTGGCGATTTAATTTATGCAGATACCACTACAACTTTAGCAAAATTAGCTGATGTGGCTACTGGAAATGCTCTTATTTCTGGTGGTGTTTCAACAGCTCCTTCTTGGGGAAAAATTGGACTTACTACTCATGTAAGCGGAACTTTACCAGTTGCAAATGGTGGCACAGGATTAACAACACTTACTGCTGGCTATATACCTTATGGAAATGGAACGAGTGCATTTAACTCTAGTTCTAATATTTCTTTTGATGGCACTAATTTCTTAGTTGGTACTGCAAGTCAACTATCAGACAAAGGCGCTACTATAAGCACTGCTGGTAGGTCATCTAGTTGCACTTTAGCAATTCAAGCTGCAAATGGAACAGGATATGACGCAAATGTAATATTAGAATGCCCTGGAGTTGGTGACGGTTATTTTTGGCTTAGTAGAGCAAATAACCAAGTAAGAATTTCTAATGGAGTTCAAACAAATGGTGTATCTTTAGCTTTTAATGCTTCTTCATGGGGTAGTTTTTCAGATGAAAGATTAAAAGAAAATTTAATACCGATTACTGATGCGTTAAATAAAGTAGTAAGTTTACGTTCGGTAATTGGTAACTATAAATCTGATACTCTTAAAAAATCAAGACCATTTTTAATTGCTCAAGATGTTCAAAAAGTATTGCCTGAAGCTGTATATCAAAATAGTGAAACAGATGACACTTTAAACTTATCTTATACTGATGTAATACCTTTATTAGTAGCAGCTATAAAAGAACAACAAAATCTTATTACAACATTGCAGACTCAAGTAGCTGCTTTAACTACGAAAGTAGGAATATAAAATGACAACATTAACCCCACAGTTTGATTTAAAAAATGGTGGAACAACGCCAACTGGTGCTATTAATAGACCAATTAATCAAAAATTACAAGAAATTGTAAGTGCTAATGATTTTGGCTTTAGCGCATCAGCAACAGCAGCAGATAACGCTACAGCCTTGCAAAATGCAATTAATTCTTTTTCATCTACTGAAGGCGGTAAAGTTTATATAGCTCGTGGAATTTATAGTATCGCTGCTGATGTTGTTAATTTAAGCACAGTTAAATATGTAACTATTGAAGGTGCTGCTCCTGCTTATGGTTACGATACGCCATATCCTGCTACTGTTCTTTCATTTACAACAGGGTCTATTGGCATAAATATGGTGGATGCTACTGGAGGCACTTATCAAGGAAACAGGCTTTGCAACTTGATGATTCAAGGTAATGATGTTTTAGATGAAGGTGTAAAACTAAACGATAATGTAGTATTAGAAGATATTTCTGTCGTTAATTGCAAAAATTACGGAATACATTTGGCTAATGCTACAAACTCTGCAATTTTAAATAGAGTTACTTCCTATCATCATAGGACTGGTCTTGGTTTTGGTTTGTATGTAGATGGTCAAGATACTACTGTTTACACAGTAACAAATTCCAATTTTAGAGCTAATAATAAAGGCATGAAAATCCATGCTGGATTAGGTTGTGTATTTCAAAATGTTGTATGCGAATCAAATTATCAAGAAGGTTTATATCTTTATAGACCAAATTCTTCAACGCCTTTAGGTCTTTTAAATTTTATAGACGTATATTTTGAAAATAATTGGCAAGGTAGTCCTGGCGCAGCCGTTGTTATTGATTCTGCAACGCATGATACTGGTGCATCTGTTGCTGGTGGATTAATATTTACTAACGTAACTATTGCTGCTGCTGGTAGCGCACAGCATTTAGATATTGAAGCAGCTAATGGAGTTGATTTTTATAACACTACTATGTCTGGTGGAAACACAGCTCAAGGTATGTATTTAAGTGCTTTGTGGGCTAGACGAGTGTTTTTCCATGATTGTCAACTTGTAACGAATACTGCACCATCTTTTGGTATTTTAAGTGGAGTAATTAATAAAGGAAACCCAAGTTATAGCGCACTTGCTGGATATGACAGCACAATGGGTTGGTCTGGCGTATATAACAGAGTTTTTCAAACTTCTGGTGGATATGTTCAAACAGTTTCTTATGTTTCTCAACCTATAACAGCTAGTTCATCTATTACTGTTCCTGTTGCCGTTCCTGCTAATGCTGTTCTTCTTGGAACACAAATTAGAGTTGACTCTACAATTTCTAATGCTTTTGATGCAGCTTATTCTGGTGGTGCAACACAGACAATTACTACTGGCGTTACTCCAAATAAAAACATAAGAGTTACTGGTCTATTTGATGCTCATGGAGCAACTGCTATAACTTCAACAACTACTAATGTTGTTATTACAAGGAGTGGGGGCGGTAGTTTTTCTGCTGGTGGTTCATTAAGTGTATGGACATATTATGCATATGCTCAAGATCCTGATCCACTTCCTTAAATTATTATAGGTAAATTAAAATGGCTAATACTTACACTTGGCTGGTAGATTCATTAGATTGTTTCCCTTCAGCCGATGGGCAAACAAATGTTGTTTGCAATGTTCATTGGAGAGTTGATGGCTCAGATGGAACGCATAATGTAACAACTTATGGAAATCAACCATTAACATATACTTCAGGAAATTCTTTTATAGCTTATTCTAATCTTACTTTAGAAACTGTAACTGGTTGGGTTAAAGCTGCATTAGGTGATGAAAAAGTAAATACAATACAATCAATGTTAGATACACAAATATCTAACTTAGTAAATCAACCAAATACATCCCCAAATATTGCTTTAATTACTCCTGTTTTACCTTGGAAATTAGCATGAACTATATTTGGAAAATTTTGGGTATTTCTGCTCAAAATGAGCTTATTACTCATGCTAAATACAATGTCAGCCTTACTGATCAAGATCAAACTGTAGAAACTGAAGGTAACTGGTGGTTTAGTGGTACAGAAATTAAAGTGCCTTTTGATCAAGTTACAGAAGAAATGGTAGCTTCTTGGATTGAACAAGAAACTATGAAAGACGGCATAAACCTTATAAAATCTAGGTTAGAAGAACAGTTAAATGAGCTAAATAAGCAAGAAGCTGTTGTTGCACCTTGGATGCCACAAGTATTTACGCCAAAAAATTAGGAGCTTATATGGCAGTTAATCTTTCCCCAGTTGGGGGTGCAGGATGGCAATTTTTTAATAATGATGGCGTTCCTTTGTCAGGTGGTCTTATATACACTTATTTAGCAGGAACATCAACTCCACAAGCTACTTATACATCAGCATCAGGATCTATACAAAATTCTAATCCAATCGTATTAGATTCTGCTGGCAGACCTCCAAGTGAAATTTGGCTTACAAGCGGTATTTCATATAAATTTATATTACAAACTGCTACATTTGTTCAAATTTGGAGCATGGATAATCTTCAAGGATTGGCTTCTGCTGGTCAAGAAGGTTATATAACAGCCACTCAAGGTCAAACTGTTTGCACAGTTCCATTTAATTATTTGGTTGGATCAAATTCTTTGTATGTTTTTGTAAATGGATCAAAACAAGTAAAAGCATTAAATTACAATGAAACAAATACATCAACTATTACCTTTATTGATGGTTTAAATGTTGGAGATATTGTGGAGTTTGTTCAATGACAAAGCCTATTGATGTTATCAGCAGAGCATTAAAAGACATTGGCGCATTAGAGGCTGGCGAAGTTCCAACGGCTGATGCAGCACAAGATGCTTTTGATATGCTTAATGACCTAATTGATCAATGGTCAAATGAAGATATGATGGTGTTTAACACTACAGAAATCATATTTCCTTTGATTAGCGGTCAGGTTCAATACACTATTGGCCCCAATCCATCAACTGCAAACTACATTGGCGCATCATTTACAGGATCTATTACTGGCAATATTTTGACTGTAACTGGTCTTACAACTGGCGCAGTTGCACAAGGACAGACTTTAAAAGGCACAGGCATTATTGCTGGCACTAAAATTGTTGAGTTTATTACTGGTGCTGGTGGTCAAGTCAATGAAGTTGGCACTTATAAGCTAAATATTACTTATCCAACTCCAGTATCCTCTCAACTTATTACTGCCTATTATCAAAAACCATTATTTATTGATCAAGCTTATGTAAGGGTAAACACTCAGTCAAATGGACAAGCTGTTCCTAATGGCGGTTTAGATTATCAAGTAGCTGTATTGTCTTTGGATAATTACAATCAGATTGGCTTAAAAACGCTAAACGGCCCTTGGCCTAAAGCTCTTTATTACAATCCTAATGCCGATACTGGAAATGTTTTTGTATGGCCTAATCCAAGCCAAGGTGAGATGCATATGTTCTCATCTACCATTTTTAGCAACTATGAAACCTTGTATGATGATATTGTGCTTCCACAAGGCTATTCAATGGCTCTTAGATGGAATTTAGCTGAACGATTAATGCCTATGTATGGCAAAGCTTCAGCAACGCAAATTGGCATGATTAATGCTTATGCAGCTCAATCAAAATCAACTATTAAACGCAACAATATGCGACCAATAGCTGCTGCTGGTTATCCAGACTCTATGCTTGTTGGTAGAGCTAAAGATGCTGGTTGGATTCTTTCTGGTGGGTTCTTTAGATAATGGCAAAAGCTAAAGTCTTTTCTAGTCAAGCAGAATATATAAAACATTGGCGCATGGAAAATGCTGCCAAAATTTCTGTTTACAACAAAGAATATGCTCAAAAAAATAAAGAAAAAATTGATGAAAAAAGAGCCATTAGAAAAATAGTAAATAAAGAAAAATATAGTAAAAAACAAAAAGAATGGATTTTATTAAATAAAGATGAAATTCGTTTATACAATCAAAAATACACAGCAAAACGCTATCAATCAGATACTATATATAAGCTAAAATTAACAATCAGAAATAGAACAAGATTAGCTTTAAAAGGCATATACAAATGTGCAAAAACTGAATTGTTATTAGGTTGTTCTTTTGATCAATTTAAAGAACATATTGAAAGTAAATTTGTAGATGGAATGTCTTGGGACAACATGAAAGAATGGCATATTGATCATATTAAACCTTTAGCTTCTTTTAATCTGTCTGATTTAGAACAGCAAAAAAAGGCATTTAATTACACCAATCAGCAGCCTTTATGGGCTATTGATAATTTGAAAAAAGGGGCTAAATGTGAGTGATTTTGGCTTTGTCGGCCCTAGTTATGAAGCTCCTTCAATTTACCAAAGCGATCAGGAATGTATTAATTTTTATTTGGAAATTGATCCAAATAAAGGTCAAGGTAGCCGAGGAGCAATAGCTTTATATCCTACACCAGGTCTTGTTGAAGTTTTTCAGCTTTTTTCAGGCGAAGTAAGAGCAATGTTTCCTTTGCATGGAACTATTCCTTTTATTATGATTGTGATTTGCGCTGATCGAGTTTATAAAGTAGATGAGGCTTACAACGCAACATTAATTGGCACTATTGATACGACTACTGGCCCATGCCAGATTTCTTACAATAGAAGCCCTACAGATGGCATTTTTGCATTTATTGTGGATGGCTTAGAACGCTATTATTACGTTCCTGCTACAGATACTTTTACTGAAATTGCTTATACAGATGGCCCTTGGCGTGGTGCTTCTTGTTGTGACGTAATCGACAATTACAACATTTACAACGAAGTTGGCACTAATAATTGGGCTTGTACCGATATTTCTTCACCTTATTCTACAAATGCTTATTACGGCACAAAAGATGGTGAGCCTGATCCTATTATTTGCGTTATTGCAGATCATAGACAAGTCTATTTAATGGGTGATCAAACAACTGAAGTTTGGGTGGATGTAGGAAGTCAAATCTCAGGATTAACTACTTTTCCATTTGCTCGTATTTCAGGCACTATGCTTCAGCATGGATGCGCTGCTTTTAATAGCGTTTACCAATTTGAAGAACAGATTATGTTTGTTTCTCAAGATGCTCGTGGTCAAGGCGTTATTGGAGCAATTCAAGGATATACCTTTGTAAGGCTATCAAATCATGCCGTAGAGCAGACTTTGATGAATGTGAAGCTAAGTGATGCGGTTTCCTATACTTATCGTCTAGAAGGACATGAGTTCTATGTAGTGACATTTCCTTCCATTGACCTTACTTGGGTTTATGACTTAACCACTAAAGCTTGGCATAAATGGCTTTCTTGGGATAATTTAACTGGATACCATCGTCATCGTTCAAATTGCGGTGCTTTCTTTGGAAACGTCTATTTGGTAGGCGATTACGAAAACGGAAAAATTTACCAGTTAAACAATGAAGTTTATACAGATAATGGCAATACGATTCGTAGATTGCGTAGATGCCCTCATTTAGTTTCAGACCTTCAACGTCAGTATTTTGCAGAAATGCAGATCCAATTTCAACCTGGCGTAGGCTTGCAAACTGGTCAAGGTGATGATCCTCAGTCTATGTTGCGCTGGTCATCTGATGGCGGTTCTACATGGTCTAATGAGCATTGGGTAACTATTGGTAAAGTCGGAAAATACAATAATCGTGCTATTTGGCGCAGATTAGGTTGGGCAAGAGATCGTATTTATGAAGTCGTAGTTTCCGATCCAATCAAAGCCGTTATTGTTTCTGCTAATTTGAAGGCTGAAGGTGGGGAAAACTAATGGCTACCCCACAACCCATTAACA
>CAIJLK010000064.1 GCA_903821465.1 uncultured Bacteroidota bacterium
CGATAGCTTAGGTATGCTAGTTTTAGACGAACAGCGATTATTGAATAGTAGTAATGAATATATTGATCAATTTGAAAGACTAATCAAGCGCGATCGCAATCACCCATCGGTATTTATCTGGTCCATCGGAAATGAAGAAGGCTGGATCCAAACCACATCGATCGGCAAAAGAATTGCACAGACGATGTTAGCCAAACAATTGGAATTAGATCCTTCAAGAACTAGTACTTATGCGGCCGACTTGCCCAACTATTTCAAAGGTGTAAATGAAGTGATCCCAGTTAGAGGATTTAATTACCGACATACTGCGGTAGCTGACTATCATCGCGATCATCCAACACAACCCATCATGGGAACCGAAATGGGAAGCACCGTTACTACAAGAGGTATTTATGAAAAAGATAGTATTCGAGCCTATGTACCTGATCAGGATATCATTGCACCATGGTGGGCAAGCAGAGCGGAAGATTGGTGGAAATTAGCCGCAGTAAACAATTATTGGATAGGTGGCTTTGTGTGGACAGGATTCGACTATCGGGGCGAACCAACACCTTATCGATGGCCCAATATCAATTCACATTTTGGGATCATGGATGTTTGTGGATTTCCAAAAAATATCTATTACTATTACCAGAGTTGGTGGACGGATAAAGATGTGCTTCATATTTCTCCACATTGGAACTGGAAGGGTAAAGAAGGAAAGCCAATCGATGTTTGGGTAAATACTAATGCCGATAATGTAGAATTATTTCTCAATGGCAAAAGCTTGGGTAAAAAAGATATGCCTAGAAATAGTCATTTGCAATGGTCTGTTAATTATGAACCCGGCAAATTAGAAGCTATCGCATATAAGAAAGGTAAAAAAATAACAAGCTTTGTAGAAACCACAAAAGAAGCTGCTAAACTTTTATTAGAACCTTCCAAAACTCATTTATTAGCAGATGGAAAAGATATATCTATCATTAATATTACGGTATTGGATAAAGATGGTCGCGAAGTTCCTGATGCTAATAAAATGATCGACTTTAAATTGTTTGGCGATGCCAAAATAATTGGCGTTGGCAATGGCGACCCTAGTAGTCACCAAGCTGATTTTTGCAAAGATGGTAAATGGCAAAGGTCTAGTTTCAATGGAAAATGCCAGATAATTATTCAATCTGGCAAAACAAAGGGGAAACATCGCTTTGAGGCGCTTTTAGATGGATTATACCTAACCTCTTTAGATTTAGAAAGCCAATAATAGGAAATAGTTATACAGAAGGTTTTGTATTCTAGTTGTAAATGGATTTCTTTGCTCCCACAAAGAAATCCATTTTTCATTTAATGCACCCATTTGCAAGAAGAAACTACACATCATCATTCTGATAAGTTTACACCCTATCAGGTACTGGTTATATTTTTATTAGCCGTTACCCAATTTACGGTGGTACTGGATTTTATGGTCATGTCGCCCCTGGGTGATATGCTGATGAAATCGATGAACTTAAAGACATCGCAATTTGGAATGGCGGTTTCTGCTTATGCTTTTAGTGCTGGGATTTCTGGATTATTGACAGCTGGATTTGCTGACAAATTTGATCGGAAAAAACTATTGTTATTTTTCTATATTGGTTTTATTATTGGCACATTATGTTGTGGATTAGCACATAATTATCTTATGCTCATTGTAGCGAGAATTATTACAGGATTATTTGGTGGTGTAATTGGATCGATTTCAATGGCCATTGTGGCTGATCTTTTTCCGATACAAAAAAGAGGCAGGGTGATGGGATTTATGCAAATGGGATTTGGTGCCAGTCAGGTATTAGGTATCCCAATTAGTTTATACCTGGCAAATGCCTGGGGATGGCAAAGTCCATTTTTGATGATTGTGATCTTGGCAACCATGGTTTGGATATTAGTGGTTGTGAAATTAAAACCAGTAACAAAACATCTGAGTGAAAAAACAGAGCAAAATGCAGTGATGCATTTGTTCAACACGATATCTCAAAGGCATTATAGAATTGGGTTTTTATCAACTGCTATTTTATCCATTGGTGGGTTTATGATGATGCCCTGGAGCAGTGCTTTTTCGATCAATAATTTGCACATTACGCAACATCAACTTCCAATAGTATTCATGGTTTCTGGTGTAAGTTCTTTGCTGATCATGCCCATCATGGGAAGGTTAAGTGATACCATCGACAAATTCAAGATCTTCTTGTTTGCTTCTATCATGATGATCGTAATGGTTTTGATTTATACCAATCTTACACCCGTTCCATTTGCTGTGATTTTGTTATTGAATATTCTGTTCATGATCAGTATGATGAGCAGAATGGTACCAGCAATGGCATTAACATCTGGATTACCAAAAATGCAAGACCGTGGTGCTTTTATGAGTATCAATGCTTCATTACAACAAATGGCAGGTGGTGTGGCAGCAATTGTGGGAGGTATGATTGTGGTACA
>CAIJLK010000065.1 GCA_903821465.1 uncultured Bacteroidota bacterium
AAGTCAGTCGGCATTGAGCGGGTCGGACTCTATATCCCCGGAGGTACAGCACCACTTTTTTCTACCATATTAATGTTAGGTATACCTGCTAAATTAGCTGGTTGTCAACAAGTTATTTTATGCTCTCCTCCCAATAAAGAAGGAAAGCTGCATCCGGCCATACTGTTTGCGGCCAAGCTGGTGGGCATTGATAAAGTGTATAAGATTGGCGGTGTTCAGGCAATTGGGGCAATGGCTTATGGAACCGAAACCGTGCCTCAGGTTTATAAGGTATTCGGACCGGGTAACCAGTTCGTGACCTGTGCCAAGCAGCTAATTCAACAACAGGGAACTGCCATTGATATGCCCGCTGGACCAAGTGAAGTTTGTGTGTTGGCAGATGATACCGCCAATGCCGCTTTTGTGGCTGCAGATCTACTTAGCCAGGCCGAACATGGGGCTGATAGTCAGGTTTTATTGGTATCAACCTCCGAAAAACTCATCGCTGAAGTGCAGGTTGAGTTGGTAAAACAACTAAATGCACTTTCGCGTAAAGATTTAGCTAGTAAGTCGTTAAGTAATAGCACTGCAATTTTAATTGCAGATATTTCAGAGGCAATTGATCTGGTAAATGCCTATGCGGCCGAGCATTTGATCATGTCTTGCGCGAATGCCGAAAAGCTGTCGCACTTAATCATCAATGCCGGTTCTATTTTCCTGGGTAACTATTCTCCGGAGAGTGTGGGTGACTATGCAAGTGGTACCAATCATACTTTGCCAACCAATGGTTTTGCCCGTGCATACAGTGGGGTGAGTTTAGATAGCTTTGTGAAAAAGATCAGTTTTCAGCAATTAACACCAGAAGGATTGGCCAATATTGCCCCTACGGTGGAGTTAATGGCGATGGCCGAAGGGTTAGACGCTCATGCCAAAGCTGTGCGAGTGCGATTAGCTAAGTAGCGGCCATTTTGAATGTTGATTTTTAACTTTTGAATTAGGATCGCCTTTTTTTGACTTTTGAATTTGAAAAATATGTTCAACCTAGATAACCTGATCCGCCCCAATATTAAAACCCTGAAAGCCTATTCGTCCGCCAGGGATGAATTTAGTGGTGAGGCAAAAGTGTTTTTGGATGCCAATGAAAATAGCCTTGGTTCCCCATTGCTAAAATGGTATAACCGTTATCCTGATCCCCATCAGCATGCGGTAAAAGAGGCATTGAGTGCTGTTAAAGGCATCGAACCGGCACATATATTTCTGGGAAATGGTAGCGATGAATGCATTGATCTGCTGTTTCGCAGCTTTTGCGAACCGGGTAAGGATAATGTCATTATTTGTCCCCCTACCTACGGCATGTACGAAGTAAGTGCCAATATCAACGACATCGAACTCAGAAGGGCTCCTTTATTGCCCGATTTTCAGTTAAATCTGGCGCATATCGAAACTTTGGTGGATGCAAATACCAAGCTTATTTGGATCTGCTCACCCAATAACCCCACAGGAAATAGCATTGATCGGGCAGATATTGAAACGGTGTTGAATAATTTCAATGGCTTGGTAGTGATCGATGAAGCCTATATCAATTTTGCACAACAGAAGTCGTTCGTACAGGAACTAGTGGAATATCCCAATCTGGTAATCCTTCAAACCTTTAGTAAGGCCTGGGGTTTGGCGGCATTGCGCTTAGGCATGGCATTCGCATCATCAGCCATTATCGACATACTAAATAAAGTAAAGCCTCCGTATAATATCAATCAGGCTACACAGGAACTGGCATTGAAGGCTTTGGAGGAAGTGGGTCAGGTGAATGATATGATCAAACTATTGGTTGATATGCGGGAAGCCCTCAAAGAAGTGTTTGAATCCATGCCAACTGTAGAAAAGGTATATCCTTCTGATGCTAATTTTATCCTTGTCAAGATCAAAGATGCCAGAAAGATCTATGAGTTTCTGCTCACAAAAGGTATTGTGCTAAGAGATCGAAGCTCGGTGCAGCTCTGTGAGGACTGCCTTCGCATCACCATTGGATCCGAAAAAGAGAATACTTTATTGGTCGACGCGATGCAAGATTGGTATGCGCATGAAACAATCGAGGGATAATTCTGTTTTGATTAGTAATTTCAAAATCTAAATCACAAATAATGAGAAAAATTGGTTCACTGATGATTACGGCAATTGCATTGCTGGCCTTGTATTCCACTACATTGCTTGCTGCCGATTCAACCCTCACGCATAAGATGATGGTTGTAAAACCAGATGCAGATAATGCGGGATTAAAGCTTCCTGCAGGTTTTGGGGCTTTAAAAGTTGCAGATAACCTGGGTCATACCCGACATTTAGTGGTTACTGCCCAAGGCGATGTGTACACCAAGATCATGGGAAGGGTAGCAAGTGAAAAAGGCATCATCAAATTGCACGATACCAAGGGTGATGGTAAGGCAGATCTGATTACCAGCTTTGGTAATTATGGTGGTACTGGTATTGCCATCAAGAATGGTTATTTATATACTTCTTCCGACGAAGAAGTGTTTCGTTATAAACTCAATAATCAAGGCGATGTAATTGATACAAAGCAACCCGAAAAGATCATTACCGGTTTGAAAAAAGGCAATCAGCACGAAACCAAGTCGATTGCTTTAGACAATGAAGGAAATATCTATGTAAATATTGGCGCCTACAGCAATTCTTGCCAGATCGAAGATCGTACCAAGGGTTCATTGGGTAGAATGCCTTGTCCCATTTTAGATTCCGCAGGAGGCATCTGGCAGTTTAAGGCTGATGTATTGAATCAGACTTACGGACAGGGTTCGCGTTATGCAACGGGACTTCGTAATGTAGTTGGTCTGGATTGGAACAACCAATTGAACCAATTATTTGTGATGCAACACGGACGCGATCAATTGCATGATCTATTCCCAGATCTTTACGATGAAACGGCAAGTGCAGAAAAACCTGCAGAAACCATGTATGCGATTAAAAAAGGTACGAATGCGGGATGGCCTTATGTCTATTACGATCCGGCATTGAATAAAAAAATAGTGGCCCCGGAATATGGTGGAGATGCAAAAAAAGAGTCAACCGACCCTGCTTTCAATAATCCAGCTATTGCATTTCCAGCGCATCTGGCACCGAATGGTCTATTGTTTTATACAGGCAATCAGTTTCCTGAAAAATATAAGAACGGTGCATTCATTGCATTCCATGGTTCATGGAACAGAGCTCCATTACCTCAGGCAGGCTATTTTGTAGTGTTTGTCCCTTTTGAAAATGGAAAGCCTACAGGCAAATGGGAAGTTTTTGCAGATGGATTTTCTGGAGTAGAAGTAGTAACAGGTACCCGAGGCGCAGCGCATCGTCCATGCGGTTTAGCTCAGGGCCCGGATGGTTCACTTTATGTATCAGACGATGTGAAAGGAACTATTTATCGTATCATTTATACAAAGGGGGCGAAATAAAATGAAGGCAATACAATTTGGATTAATCGGGTTAGTGGCCTTTCTTTTATTAAATTCTCTGATCAGTACAGCAAGTGAACAACCTTCACCTGCCAGTTTAAAATCATCCATTGAAAGAGGTAAAGCACTATATCTCACGCAATGCCTTGCCTGTCATCAAGTTGATGGGGGCGGTGTGCCACATTTGAATCCTCCATTAGATGGAAGTGCTAATGTAAAGGGAAAGGATAAGGCTAAGTTGATCTTAACCGTATTGAATGGATTGAAGGGCGAAGAGTTAGAAGGAGAGAGCTATGGTGCTATCATGGTGCCACATAAAGAATTATTAGATCAGCAGATCGCTGATATATTAACTTATGTGCGCAATAGCTGGACCAACAAAGCCTCTCAGGTAACCGCAGCAGAAGTTAAAGCAGTAAGAGCAAAAAACAAATAGTATGAAGAGAGTGTTGTTTATTGACCGTGATGGTACCATTATTAATGAGGCTCCGCCAACTTATCAGATCGATGATTTCTCGAAATTGAGTTTTTATCCGATGGTATTTCAGTACCTCAGTCTGATCGCCAAGGAAATGGATTATGAGTTGGTGATGGTAACGAATCAAGATGGTTTGGGAACAGAAAGCTATCCTGAAAAGACCTTCTGGCCTGTACAAGATTTTGTAATGGAAACTCTGGCCAATGAGGAGATACATTTTTCATCAGTTCATATCGATCGAAGCTTTCCTGCTGATAACGCACCAACGCGTAAGCCATTAACAGGGATGCTAACTAAGTTTATGAACAATCCAGCATACGATCTGGCTAATTCCTTTGTAATTGGAGACCGGATCACCGATGTGCAATTAGCTAAGAACCTTGGCTGTAAAGCGATCTGGCTAAAATTCGATCCGGCATTGGGTGGTGCTGAATTGTCAGATTCGGTGCAGGATCTCGCATCAACTGTTGCATTAGAATCTATACATTGGTCTGAGATCTATAGTTTTCTTAAACTTGGATTGCGACAGGTACAACACGATCGTAATACCAATGAAACCAAAATTCATGTGGAACTGAATTTAGATGGTAAAGGGGTTTCTAAAATTGAAACGGGGTTAGGATTTTTTGATCATATGCTCGATCAGATTGCACGTCATGGGAAACTGGATTTAACCATTCTAACCAAGGGCGACTTGTATATTGATGAACACCATAGCATTGAAGATACCGGGATTGCCTTAGGAGAAGCTTTTGCATTGGCATTGGCTGATAAACGCGGGATGGAACGATATGGTTTTGCATTACCAATGGATGAGGCTTCAGCAGAAGTGTTGATCGATTTTGGAGGTAGAAGTTGGCTTGTTTGGGATGCTAGTTTTCAGCGCGAAAAAATTGGGGAGATGCCAACAGAAATGTTCTATCATTTCTTTAAATCATTCAGCGATGCGGCCAAATGTAACCTCAATATTTCTTGCAAAGGTGATAATGAGCATCATAAGATCGAAGCTATTTTTAAAGCATTCGCAAAAGCCATTAGAATGGCGGTGAAAAGAGATCCATTTTCTAATTACCTGCCATCAACCAAAGGCTTACTCTGATAATGTTGTATGAAATCGGCTAAGAATTATACAGGTTCGTTTTCTGCAAATTTTTGAATTCCAAAAACTGTCCAAAAATTCCCATTTTTGGACAGTTTTTTATGCTGAATAATTACAAAAGCAATCATAATCAAAGCTTTAGCTAAATGGCATAGTCATTGTATATATAATTAGTTCTAAATCTAATTGTAGCATGACGAATCTCGATTTTTTTAAAGCAAGTTTAGCAAACGAAAAGGATGCAACCTTGAATATGATCAAGAGTCTGCCTACTGAAAAGTTAGATTATAAGCCCCATCCCATTAATAGAACTGCTAGGGAAATTGTGTCGCATTTGTTAGCACATATGGTTGACATGAAAAAGATCTTGAATAGCACAGTTTGTGATGAGACAACGGACGTTGATTTTTCTGATAGCGGTGATGCTGCTAGTAAAATGGAGCAATTGTGGCATGAGTTATGTCAGCAGGTTAACTTTCTTTTAAAGGAATCCTGGGAAAGTGAATCGGTGAGCTTGTTAATTGAATCAAAGCCTTATATATCCTTGCAGAGAAATAGTATGATGTGGTTCTTTTTCCTCGATATCATTCATCATCGTGGACAACTATCTTCTTATGTACGCCCCATGGGTGGAAAAAATCCTGTCGTTTACGGATTTAGCGCTGACACAAAATAAGATTTGGAATTTTTTAAAATCTCGCCCATATTTGCACAGCAATGAACAGAATAGCAAATAAATATTGGTGGTGGCATATAAACTCTAAAAGGGGATTGTAGCGGCACGCCAATACTATTTTGAAATATATTTCAAAGCCCCGACAATTTTGCCGGGGCTTTTTGTTTTGATCAGCTTGAAAAAAATATCGATGAAAAAAATTGTAGTTGAAACCAGTTGTAAACGGATGTTGGCAGATGTATTTACACCAGTGGGTATTTATTTGCGACTGCGCGACCGATTCCGTGATACGGTCTTATTAGAAAGTACCGACCACCATGTTGCAGAGAATAGCTATTCTTTTATTGGCATCAATGCGATTGCTGGAATTGAAGTGAGTTCTGCAAACAGTATGGAATTCAAATTGCCCAATCAGAAGCCCGAACGTGCGCCTTTGAAAAAGCCTGCAGATGCCCCAGATGAATTATGGAATTTCATGCAGCATTTTGAGATAAAACCTTCTACCCAAAAAGAAGCGGCATTTGCACAGGGACTATATGGGTATAGCAGTTTTGATTCCGTACAGTTTTTCGATACCATTCATTTCTCTGATGCTAAGCAATCGATCCCAAACATTCCGCTCATGCGTTATCGCTTGTATCAATATGTGATCGCGTTCAATCATTTCAAAGATGAATTGTATATCTGCGAAAATAAAATAGCTGGTGTTGAAAGTGATTTGGCAATGGTGGAATCTTTGATCAGAAGTAAAGATGTTCCTGTGTATCCTTTTCGTATGAAGGGTGATGAGCATTCTAATATGACCGATGAAGATTATCGCGTCATGGTTAAAAAAGGTATTCAAAGTTGCCTGCGTGGTGATGTTTTTCAAATAGTGTTGAGCCGCAGATTCGAACAAGGTTTTATTGGAGATGAGTTTAATGTATACAGAGCGCTGAGAAGTGTGAATCCTTCACCTTATTTATTCTTCTTCGATTATGGTGATTATAAATTGATGGGTTCTTCTCCAGAAGCACAATTGATTATTCAAAATGGCATGGCTATAGTGCATCCGATTGCAGGAACATTCAAGCGAAGTGGCGACGATGATACCGATAAAGCAGCTGCAGAAAAATTATTGAACGATCCTAAGGAGAATGCAGAACATGTGATGCTAGTTGATCTGGCTAGAAATGATTTGAGTAGGTCTTGTGATGAAGTAAGGGTTAGTCAATTTAGACAAGTCCATTATTATAGTCATGTGATTCACCTGGTAAGTGAAGTAACAGGTAAGGTTAGAGCCGAACAAAATCCTTTTGAATTGTTGGCAAAAACATTTCCAGCAGGTACGCTAAGTGGTGCACCTAAATTCAAAGCCATGGAATTGATCGATCAGTATGAGCCAACACCAAGAGGTTATTATGGGGGTGCCATTGGATTTATGGGTTTCAATGGAACCTGTAATCACGCTATTATGATCAGAACATTCATGAGTAGAAATAATACACTTACCTATCAGGCTGGTGCGGGAATAGTTGCTGCTAGTGTTCCTGAAAATGAATTGCAGGAAGTAAATAATAAGTTGAATGCTTTGAAAAAAGCAATCAGCATCGCAGAAGAAATTTAATATATAGCAGTACTAACAATAGATTATGAAGATTTTAGTTTTTGATAATTACGATTCATTTACTTACAACCTGGTACACTTGGTTGAAAAGATTACACATATAAAAGTAGCGGTATTTCGGAATGATGAATTGCCTTTAGAAAAAGTAAAGGGTTACGATAAAATAATTCTTTCGCCGGGTCCGGGTATTCCCTCTGAAGCGGGACTATTGATTCCCCTGATCAAAGAATATGCCTCAACGAAATCTATACTGGGTGTGTGTTTGGGACATCAGGCTATTGGTGAGGCTTTTGGTGCAACACTCACCAATTTATCGAGCCCTTTTCATGGCATCGCAACTCCCATTCAGTTGGTTAATGAGCGCAAGGATGCCAATCAGCAAGTGAATAATTTATTTGAAGGAATGCCCTCTGAATTTATTGTGGGTCGCTATCATAGTTGGATAGTAAGTGAGCAAGGATTTCCTGAAGAATTAAGTATTACGGCTAGGGAATCCAATGGTTTTATTATGGCATTGGAGCATAAAAAATACGATGTGCAGGGTGTACAGTTTCATCCTGAAAGTGTATTAACGCCAACGGGTGAGCAAATCTTGAAAAACTGGTTAAAAAGATAATATGAAAAAGTTATTACAATATTTATTCGAACACAAAACCCTTTCACGCGAAAAAGCAAAGGAAGTATTGGTGAGTATTTCTAACAGCCAGTATAACGATAGCGAAGTAGCTGCATTCATCACGGTATTCCTCATGCGTAGTATTACCATTGAAGAATTACAAGGGTTCTGCGATGCCTTATTAGAGCTTTGCGTGAAAGTAGATTTAAGAGGTCAGGAAGTACTTGATATTGTGGGTACTGGAGGGGATGGAAAAAATACTTTTAATATCTCAACACTTTCTTGTTTTATTGTGTCGGGAGCTGGTCAAAAAGTAGCTAAACATGGTAACTATGGAGCGAGCTCGATCAGTGGTGCATCGAATGTGATGGAGCAATTAGGGTATAAGCACAAGAACAATAATGAGCTGTTGCTAAAAGAATTGGATGAAGCCAATATCTGTTTTTTACATGCACCATTATTTCATCCTGCACTGAAAGCTGTTGGTCCGATCCGAAAAAACTTAGGGTTACGCAATTTCTTTAATATGCTGGGCCCGATGGTAAATCCAGCGGCGCCGGCTTTTCAGTTAGTAGGTGTATATAATTTAGAAATGGCAAGAATTTATAATTATTTATTACAACAAACTGGAAAGGCATTCACCATCATTCATAGTTTGGATGGATATGATGAGATCTCTTTAACCAACGATACTAAAGTGATTACGAATAAAGGAGAAAAGATCTATACCCCCGAGCAATTAGGAAAGAGAATGGTTAGTGCCGAAGATATTTATGGTGGCAACACGGTGGAAGAAGCAAGCAAGATCTTTTCTACTATTATCAAAGGTGAGGGTACCTGGGCTCAGAATGCGGTAGTATTAGCCAATGCTGCCATGGCATTGAACTGTACAGGAAAATATGCCAACTATGAGTTAGCCTATAGCGCTGCAGTGGAAAGTTTAGAAAGTGGCAAAGCTTACAGATCCTTACAAAAATTAATCGCATTACAATAATGAATATTTTAGAAAAAATAGTTGAACGCAAAAAATTAGAGATCGCTGAGCGTAAGCTTGAAAAGTCGATCGACGATCTTAAGCAAGCGCCCTTATTTGCTCGTGATACATACTCCATCACTTCCTATCTGAATGATCCAGAGAGAACAGGCATCATTGCAGAGTTTAAAAGGAAGTCGCCCTCGAAAGGAATCATTAATGCGGTGGCAGATGTGGTTACTGTAACCGGTGCCTACTCAAAACATGCGAGTGCGGTTTCTGTGTTGACCGATCTTGATTTTTTTGGAGGCGAACCGGCAGATCTATTGGCTGCCAGGGTGCATGCCATACCCATTCTTCGAAAGGATTTCATGGTAGATCCCTATCAGGTTTATGAAGCCAAGGCAATGGGTGCCGATGTGATCTTGCTCATTGCGGCCTGCCTGACTATAGAAGAAGTGATGTCATTAGCCAGTCTGGCAAAGAGTCTTGGGTTAGAGATTTTACTAGAGATCCATGATGAAACTGAGCTGGGGCATATCTGTGAGGATGTAGATCTGGTAGGGGTAAATAATCGGAATCTGAAGACTTTTGAAGTGAGTATTCAAACTTCGCTGAACCTTATTAACAAAATACCATCTAATAAGCTAGCTATTGCAGAAAGTGGCATCAGTGATGTAAATACAATTGTAACTTTGCGCAATGCCGGATTCAAGGGATTTTTGATCGGCGAGAATTTTATGAAAGAAGCCGATCCTTCGATTGCTTTTGCTGATTTTGTAAATCAACTAAAAGCAAAATAATATGCGTATTAAGGTTTGTGGAATGACTAGGCCCGAACAGGTAATGCAACTCGACGAAATGGGTGTTGAGTTTGCGGGGTTTATTTTTTACCCCAAATCGCCTCGTTATGTTTTTTCTCATATGAGTAAAGAACAATTGAAAAAACTAAAAGGGCAACAAATTAATAAAGTGGGGGTGTTCGTAAATACGCCTGCTGAAGAAGTATTGCAAATGGTTGATTTATGCGGTTTGTATTTAGTGCAATTACACGGAGATGAATCGCCCCGTTATTGCGAAAAGATCTCGAACTATGTAACTGTTGTAAAAGCGTTTCGGATGCGGGATGGTGAAAATATTTTGTGGCGGGCCAAAGATTATCAAGATGTATGCGATATGTTCTTGTTCGACACAGAGGGAGCTGGATATGGTGGCACAGGAAAAAAATTCAACTGGAATGTTCTCAAAGGTGAGAATGTAAGAAAGCCTTTTTTTCTGAGTGGTGGCATACAGCCAGAAGATGTGGATTTATTAAAAGATTTTTCAAAAGAATCGGTTGCTAAAGATCTTTTTGCGGTTGATATCAATAGCAAATTTGAAGTAGCAGCAGGTTTGAAAAGTATGGATAAGGTCAAGGCTTTTGTAAATAGTTTAAAAGCCTGATTAAAAAAATTGAATTAAGATGACAAAATCAGAAACATTCCAAAACCCGAACAGCCAAGGTTATTACGGTGATTTTGGAGGAGCTTATATTCCTGAAATGTTGCACAGAAATGTGGCCGAATTAAAATCGAAGTATCTAGAGATCATGTATGATAGCTCTTTTCAACAGGAGTTTCAGCAATTGTTGAGGGACTATGTTGGGCGTCCAACACCTTTATTTTTAGCGGAACGCTTGAGCAAAGAATTTGGCGCTTCCATTTATTTGAAAAGAGAAGACCTCTGTCACACTGGAGCACACAAGATCAATAATACCATCGGACAAATTTTGCTTGCCCTAAGATTGGGTAAGACAAGAATTATTGCAGAAACTGGTGCGGGTCAGCATGGTGTTGCAACCGCCACAGTCTGTGCGTTGAAGGGACTGGAATGTATCGTTTACATGGGCGAAAAAGACATTGAGCGTCAGGCACCGAATGTGGCCAGAATGCGCATGCTGGGTGCTAAAGTTATTCCGGCCATTAGTGGAAGTAAAACATTAAAAGATGCTACCAATGAAGCTATCCGCGATTGGATCAACAATCCTGTTGATACCCATTATATTATCGGAAGCGTAGTTGGTCCCCATCCATACCCCGATTTGGTTGCACGTTTTCAAAGCGTGATCAGTGAAGAAATTCGCTGGCAGTTAAAAGAAAAAACAGGTAATGAATTGCCTACACATGTAGTTGCATGCGTAGGTGGCGGTAGTAATGCTGCTGGTGCTTTCTATCATTTTCTAGATGAATTATCTGTACAACTAGTTGCAGTTGAAGCAGCGGGAATGGGTGTTTATAGTGGTATGAGTGCAGCCACTACGCAATTAGGCAAACCGGGTATTTTGCATGGTAGCAAAAGTTTGTTGATGCAGACAGAAGACGGACAGGTAGTGGAACCCCATAGCATTTCTGCGGGATTAGATTATCCGGGTGTGGGTCCGCTGCATGCGAATTTGTATGCTTCCGGTAGGGGTACATTTTTAAGTGCCACCGATGAGGAAGCCTTGCAGGCAGCATTGCATGTGAGCTTAACAGAAGGCATTATTCCTGCATTAGAAACGGCGCATGCATTTGCAGTGCTGGGAAGAATGAATTTGAAAGCATCTGATGTGGTGGTCCTATGTTTAAGTGGACGAGGTGATAAGGATCTGGCAACTTATATCAAAGAATTGAAATTGGTTGATTAATAA
>CAIJLK010000066.1 GCA_903821465.1 uncultured Bacteroidota bacterium
ATGCTCTGATATATTGTTCATGTGCTGCGCCCTGCCAACTGCTTAGTCAGCCTGCGTCTGAGATCAAATATGCCGGCATGGCTGTTGAGTTTCCAAGGTTTGAGACCATCAACAAGTTTACGATTTTCAGAGATACCGTGCATTTTTATTATCAAGGAACCATGGTTTTGTATGCATTTTCTTATATCCATGAGACATTCAAGAACGGGGTATCAGTAGATGTGAAAAATAACTATCGATATTTTCTAGTTGAACAGAATACCCAGAAGGGTTTATATTTTCCTTCATTGAATGATACTAGCGAATGTGAATGGTTATTGAAAGATTCTTTACTAGATAAGAATAATATTAAGGACTACAAAGTGGCCGAATTGTTAACCTATGATAGCTTAATAAATCGTACCATAACGTCAGACTCAGAACTGATAGAAAAATACATTCCCCTTAATGCGTATAAAGGCAAATTTATTGATACAACATACTTATTTTTTTCTTCTGGGTTAAGGGACATTCCCTTTTCATTTTCGCCAAGTCTCGAAAGTTTTCATTCCAGAAGTTTAACTAAAGTATGTATGGTATATAATCCACGTTATTATGCTGAAATGAAATCAGATATACCTAGGCAGGTGTGGACCTACGAACTTTTTCAACAAAAGTTACCGAAAGGCAACCTGAATGAAATTTTCAGTTTTTTTCTGATTGCCAAAGAACTTTTTAATCAGCAGGAACTTAAATAAATCAGGTTCAAATGAAATTCAAAAAAAGGGGCAGTCACAAATAGTCAGCCCCTTTTTTGTACCCTTGATAGAGAAGGTTGGGCTGGATAATTTAAATATTCTCGCTACTATATTCAGATATCTTACTTTTTACCGGTAAACTAAATTTAAAAGTACTACCCTTACCCTCTTTACTTTCTAGGATCAATTCACTTTGATGTTTATCTAGGAATTCCTTGCATAATAACAATCCAATTCCACTTCCTTTCTCATTATTTGTACCATGAATAGAAATTGTTTCGCCAATTTTAAATAAACTATTCAACACCTTTTCCGACATTCCAATTCCATTATCCTTAATTGTAACATTGATCTTTTCTTCAGCACCTTCACATAAAATTTGTATACATCCTCCTGTATTGCTAAACTTTATTGCATTGGTTAGAAAATTTCTAAGCACAGAAGCAATCATTTCCCGATCTACAAATACATTATCTTTTTCAATACAATTCAATTCTATTGATATTGATTTTTGATTGAGCATTTCCTTTGTTAAATCAATCACTTCATCAATTATAGATCTTAAATGAATATTCACAGGATGAAATCCAATCTTTCCATTTTGAGAGATGGACCATTCTAATAAATTCACCAATAAATTTCTTACTCTTTGTGTTGAGAGGTTAATATTCTTTACATATTCTGCAGCAGATTCGATTTCATTTTTTTGAATCTTTTTCTCAAGCATATCTGTCAAACCAATAATTGCATTGATGGGATTTTTTAAATCATGGCTAATAACAGAAAATAATTTATCCTTAGTTTCATTCAATTTAATCAGATTCAATTCATCAATTTTGATATTTGTAACATCATAGCATGAACCTATATAACCAAGAAAAGAATTATCTAAATCATAGAAAGGTCTTCCGAAATCCCTGATCCAACAATACACTCCCTCCTTATTTTTCATACGATATTCCATTGCAAAAGGCAATCTTTTTTCAAATGCCTCCACATAGACTGAAATACATTTTTCAAAATCTTCTGGATGCAGCCCTTCGGTCCAACCATCGCCAAATTCCTGTTCCATGGTTCTGCCTGTAAAGTCTAACCAAGTCTTATTGAAATAGTCACACTTCATGTCAATCCTAGAACGCCAAATAAGTGCCGGAAAATCTTCGAATATTTTTAGGTATAACTCCTTAGCTTGATTAATTTCTATTAGACTATTCTTAAGACTAAGGTTCTCCTTTTCGAGACTCTCAATCTTTTCAGTTAAAATGGAATAATTCTGCAATCCATTCATAGGGGGTAGATTCAGATCAAAATTGTCGCTAATTTCTATTGAGGGAAAAACCAAATTATAAATTAATATTATTTATATACAAAAACATGAAATGAAGAATTAATTACATTAAATGACGATTTATTTATCTAATCCACTTCTAAGGCCTCTTTATTAGGTAGTTTTGGAAACATGGCATGACCTTCAGATTGATACCAGAACACAGTTGAAGAGATATCATCTTGCAATGGTAGATACCGCCCCCCATCGCGCCAACCTAGTGCTTGTATAGTAACTTTTAAGTTTTTTTCAAACCTGATGGGATCAGTAATATGCCAACGATACATCCCGAATCTTTGCGCCATACTATAATGCCCATCGCCTCTAATTACCTGATGCAGCCCCGCATAAGCTGTTGAAAATTCTGTATAATTCGATTCCATTACTCCTGCTGCATTTTTTTTCTCAGTATCAAAATCATAGGATCCACAGAAATAATCTTCTGTTCCAGTTCCACAAATGGTTGGAAACTTCGTATCATCATCCATAAAAAACTTGATCTCACCCTCACCCCACCAACCATTATTATGCACACCCCATGCTATATATGTACCTACATATTGACCCTTTCCTATAACTCCATCCAATAATACATAATCAGTTTTATAAGGAAGCGGATTCACTCTTCTGAATTGTGCATGAAAATAAGCAGCATCGGCTGGCACATCAGTCAACACATAATCAACCTGATAAAAAAGCGTCATGTCTTTCTCATCCAAATTCTCCATCGTGATTCTACACTTTTTCTTGAAAGGCATTGGCCAATAACAATTAAAAGCACTGCCCGGATTCACTGTAACAGGTAAAGAATTTAAGGCTGCATATTTTCCCCAACCCATTCCAAAGAAATCACCCACTGGCACTTCAACTGATGGGGTAGTTTCTCCATCCCAATAAAATCGTAAAATAGAATAACGCCAATTACCAGTTGGTGTCATCCAGATATGTTGTATAGAACCAGCACTATCAATCTCCGCAATAGTGAAAGTTGTTTTGGCTTTGATCACTACACAGGGATTGATCTTCCAGCCAATACCTAAATCCCGTGCAGCACTAGATCCTGTTCCTTTTTCTGCCATGCCTCCCCGGCCCTTTGCACCGGTATAATTTTCTGGACTGATCGATCTTGTTTTGGCATTCGACAGGCGAAAAATATTACCCAGATTATTATCAATTCCATTATGCGGCATTTGCGCAATACACATAGAGGTAATAAAGAATAGACATAGAGAAAGGAAATACTTTGTCATGGCAGCAGTTTTGTGTACTTAAATTAAGTTTTTTATTTTACTTATATTCATAAAAAATAGACCATGAAAAAATGGAGTCCGCTTCTCATTACGCTCTTACTATTTTCTATTGCAACCGTTTCTGCTCAGAAAAAATTAAAACAATCAGATAGCCTTACTCAATTTGATGCATATGTACAACAAGCTGTAAAAGACTGGGAAGCGCCAGGTTTGGGAATTGTTGTGGTGAAAGACAATCAGGTGATTTTTAAAAAAGGATACGGAGTATTAAAACTCGGAGCCAACCAACAAGTGAATAGCCAAACACTATTTAATTGTGCTTCTACCACCAAAGCAATGACTGCTACCTGCATGGGAATCCTAGTAGATCAAGGCAAAATAAAATGGGATGACCCCGTTATTAAATACCTTCCTGAATTTCAATTATACGATCCCTGGGTTACACGAGAATTGAGAGTGCGCGATTTATTCTTACATAATTCAGGAGTTGGTAACGCCGATTT
Source organism: uncultured Bacteroidota bacterium (assembly GCA_903821465.1). Classification (GTDB taxonomy): domain Bacteria; phylum Bacteroidota; class Bacteroidia; order Chitinophagales; family Chitinophagaceae; genus Sediminibacterium. Next base: position 3,818 of record CAIJLK010000066.1, read on the forward strand.
CCTTTGGGGAGATAACCATTTGACAGGAGATGAGATTCTCGAAAAAATGCGTTTGGTAAAGCCAAGTTATTCGATGCGATCTAGTTTTATTTATCAGAATATTTTTTATCTGGCTGCAGGAAAAGTCATTGAAAAAGTAAGCGGTATTCCTTGGGCCGACTTTGTTCAACAAAATGTTTTTCAACCACTCGGCATGACCAATACTTTTTCTCAGATCTCACAAGTTAACACCACAAATATCGCTGCACCTCACTATCGCATTGATAAACAAATTCAAGTGATCAGCAGAGATATTGCAGATGTTGTTGGTCCAGCAGGTTCCGTTCTTTCTTGTATCGATGATATGGGAATTTGGATTAAGACGATGATGGATAGCAGCAAATATGCTGGTGGCAGATTACTGAAACCAGAAACATGGAAAGAAATGTTCCGCCCTCAAACCCTTGTTACACCTGAACAATTCTATCCTACCAAGGAATTAACCAAACCCAATTTCATGACCTATGCCTTGGGTTGGTTTCAACAAGACTATCGTGGTAAAAAACTCAACTTCCATACTGGTAGTCTTGCAGGTGCAGTTGCTATTAATGCACAAATGCCAGAAGAAAACATTGCGGTTTACATTTTCGGCAACTTAGACCACGTGGAACTGAGGCACGCACTCATGTTTAAAACGATCGATTATTTTGCATTGGGCGGGAATAGAGATTGGAGTAAAGAACTTTTAAAACTCTACGGCGATATTCATTCAGCAAAAGATACTGCAGAAAAAGAAGCAGACAAAAAAAGAGTCTTGAATACACATCCTACACTTGCATTAAGCGAATATGCTGGAACATATGATGACCCATTGTATGGCAAAGTGGTAATCAGTTTTGAGAATAATGAATTATCATTTTTTATCAACAATAATACTAACGCAGGAAAATTAACACATTGGAATTACGATAGTTTCAAAGCTGAGTTTACAAAAAAATGGTATGGCAAAAGTGATTTGCAATTCCAATTAAATACGGAAGGAAAAGTTGATGGATTAAACCTTGATGGTTTTCAATTCAAAAAGACAAAATAGAAATAGGGACTCAGAAAATTCTGAGTCCCTATTTTTTAAAAGGTTTCTTCAAAAACCAGATCCTTGATCTTACTGATCAGGATCCGCTCCTGCTTCATAGAATCTCTGTATCGTATTGTTACGGTATTATCTTCTTTGGTCTGGTGATCGATGGTTACACAGAATGGAGTACCAATCGCATCCTGTCTTCTGTAACGCTTACCAATCGCATCTTTCTCTTCATAGAAACATTTGAAATAAGGCTTGCACTCGTTCATTAAATCGCGCGCAATTTCAGGCAACCCATCTTTCTTTGTTAATGGAAGTATCGCCAACTTAACGGGTGCGATCTTTGCTGGAATATGCAGTACCACACGAGTATCGGTGGTTCCATCTTCTTTGTGGATTGTTTCTTCTTCGTAGGCATTTGACAAAATCAATAAGAACATTCTATCTAAACCAATAGAAGTTTCCACTACATACGGCACATAGTTTTGATTGATCTCGGTATCGAAATATTGTAATTTCTTTTTACTATAGATCTGATGCTGTGTTAAATCGAAATCACTTCTTGAATGGATACCTTCTACTTCTTTAAATCCGATCGGGAAATTAAATTCAATATCGCAGGCTTCCTTCGCATAATGTGCCAATTTCACATGATCGTGATAACGGTATTTATCTGCACTGATGCCCAAACTCAAATGCCATTGTAAACGTGCTTCTTTCCAGTATTGATACCACTGGCCTTCTGTACCAGGGCGCACAAAGAATTGCATTTCCATCTGCTCAAATTCGCGCATACGGAATATAAACTGACGGGCTACAATCTCATTTCTGAATGCTTTACCTGTTTGTGCAATCCCGAATGGAATTTTCATACGTGCCGTTTTCTGCACGTTTAAAAAATTCACGAAAATTCCTTGTGCCGTTTCAGGACGCAGATAAATGGTATCTGCATCTTCTGCAACAGAACCCAACTGTGTAGAGAACATCAGGTTAAACTGACGAATGTCGGTCCAGTTAGCAGTTCCACTCACCCCACAAACAATTTTCTCGTCAATGATCAATTGCTTCAATCCTGCGAAATCGTCTTTGGCTAAAAAAGCATCCATTGCATCAATCAATAAAGTTGCTTCTGCCTGGTTACCAGCTTCTCTTAATTTATCTGCTTTCGCTTCAATGATATGATCTACACGATAACGTTTGTTGCTATCGCGGTTATCGATCATTGGATCGCTGAAATTATCAACGTGTCCACTTGCCTTCCAAGTAGTTGGGTGCATAAAAATTGCCGCATCAATACCAACGATATTCTCGTGCATTTGCGTCATGCTCTTCCACCAATAATCGCGGATATTCTTTTTTAATTCTGATCCATAGGGACCATAATCGTATACAGCGCTTAGTCCGTCGTAGATCTCACTACTAGGAAATACAAACCCATACTCTTTGGCATGGGATATAATGGCCTGAAATAAATTGTCCTGTTGCGTACTCATGTGACGCAAAAATAGGATTTTACTGCTATTGAAGCTTCTCATTTTCCTGATGCCGAGTAGCATCACGCAGATTTTTCTTCTCAAAATTCTTTTCTAAAGCATCGGTTAAGCTAACACCTGTTTGGTTGGCAAGGCAAATCAACACCCAAAGCACATCGGCCATCTCATCGGCTAATTCCTTGTTTTTATCGGATTCCTTGAATGATTGTTCCCCATATTTTCGCACCATCAGTCGGCTTAACTCGCCCACTTCTTCCATTAAAATACCCAGATTGGTGAGCTCATTAAAATAACGAACACCCACTGTTTTGATCCACTGATCTACGTCTTTTTGTGCCTGCTCAATTGTCATGTTAAAAAATTTATTTTAATCCGGCGCCTCCATGCACCATTTTAATATTCATTACTGTAGCAATAGATACCGCGCGTTGTTTGATCTTCTCTGCATTATTACCTTCAAAATTTTCGTCAACCGTTTCTTTGAACATAGCCATCCATCGGTTAAAATGTTCTGATTTGAAAGCCGATTTTTGGTGTAAGTCCTCATGCACTTTCATGGTATTACCATAATATTTACCCGTATCAAACAAAACCGTTTCCCAAAAATCTGTGATCACAGGAATATGTTTTTCCAAACTCAATTGTACCACTTCTGTAAAATAATGTCCAATGGTTGCATCCGTCAAAGCCTTGCTATAAAAGCGATCCATCAATAAAAGCAAGTCCTCCCTGTTTAAAATATCAGCCTTCATTATTCTTTGTTTTTAGAATCCATCACAATTGTAACCGGACCATCATTTAATAATTGCACTTTCATATCAGCCCCAAAAACTCCAGTAGGAATTTTTTTACCTAAATCATTTTCTAATTGCATAATCAACTTCTCATACATCGGTATGGCCACAGTTGGTTTTGATGCCTTAATATAGGAAGGTCGATTTCCTTTTTTGGTGGCGGCGTGTAAAGTAAACTGACTCACTAACAAAATCTCACCATCAATATCCTTCACACTTAAATTCATAACCCCTGCAGCATCGTCGAAAATGCGCAGATTTACTATTTTACTACTCATCCATTCAACGTCTTCTAGGCCATCAGCATCTTCCACGCCCATCAATACCAATAGCCCTTTATGAATGGCCCCAGTAATATTGCCATCCACTTTCACAGAAGCTTCGCTTACTCTTTGAATCACCACTCTCATAATTCAGTAACCAATTTTAGAATTAACTTTATAAGGATGAAGATAGATATAACATCGGAGATACAGTTTCAAACTGCCCGTTCTGGGGGCAAGGGCGGACAAAATGTGAACAAGGTAGAGACCATGGTACAAGGTCGTTGGCAGCCCGCCAGTTCAACCCTGCTTTCAGATGAGCAAAAGATGCGCATTCAAGAAAAGCTTGCCAACCGGATCACAGTCGACGGACACTTATTGGTGAAATCTCAGGAATCTAGAAGTCAGTTAGAAAATAAGCAGATCGTGATTGAAAAGATGAACGATCTGGTATCAAAGGCTTTGACGAGAAAAAAAGCAAGAATTGCAACTAAACCTTCCAAAGCTGCCAAGGAAAAAAGAATCGAAGGCAAGAAAAAGAAATCGGAGAATAAATCATTTCGAAAAAAAATTGATCATCGCAATCTCTAAGGATTCCGAATGTATTAACATCACATTCTGTACTTTAGCAAACCAAGAAGCGTTTTTAAAATCAGTCTAAAACAATCGGCATTGAGTGGGATAAAGAAATTAGCGGGACAAACAATATGGTATGGCGCTAGCAGCATTGCGGCTAGGTTTATCAACTATTTGTTATTACCCTATCTCACATATAAATTATCAAAAGCCATTTACGGCGAGTTTTCATTGGTCTATTCCTTCATCCCATTCATGAATGTTGTTTTTACCTATGGGATGGAAACAGCTTACTTCCGATTTTCTAGCAGCAAAGACAAAGACACTGTTTATAATACCACTAGTATTTCTTTGATCTTTTCAAGTATTATTTTAGGTGCATTATTAATATTAGCGAGGCAACCTATTGCAGATCTTTTATCTGTAGGAACACATCCAGAATATATTATTGTAGCAGCCGGGATCATTGCCATTGATGCACTTTGCAGTATTCCATTTGCAAGATTAAGACAGGAAGGGCGGCCAATTAAATTTGCATTCACCAAAATTGGCGGAATAGTTATAAATATTGCAGCAACCTA
>CAIJLK010000067.1 GCA_903821465.1 uncultured Bacteroidota bacterium
GCAATTAGTTCAATTGCTGCAACTAAGCATGGTAAACTAATTGAACATGAATTATAAATTCCAGATGTGTACATTATATAACTTTTAGTGTTTTAATTACAAATCACATGACCCTCATGAGGGTACCTTTGATTTATAAATCTTAACTATGAAGACTCATATTGGATTATCACTAAAGAATAGACAAAAAGTTGTAAATGAACTATCGATTCTTTTGGCTGATGAATTTGTTCTAAGCACAAAAACAAAACATGCTCATTGGGATATTGAAGGTGCCGATTTTCAAGATAGGCTTAGAATTATTTGACGATAACAAATGTGTCTTAATTGAAAAGAGTATAATTCATATAATAGAAAGAGTTAAGGAATTACTGCTTTACGGAGCACTAATCTAGAGCGTATTTAATTTTTTAAAACATTTTTATGAAAACGAAAAAATCTATAGGAGTTTGGATGGATCATTCCATTGCTCGTTTAATTGAATTTACGATTGAACCGATGCAAATAAGAAATATAGAATCAACTTTCACACATGAAATAAGATCTGAAAGCATTGAAAAAAGTGAGAAGCACATGCATAACAAAGAGCAAGGTGAGCAATTGGAATATTATCATAAGATTTTGAAAGGGATTATAAACTATGACCAAGTGTTATTATTTGGGCCTACTGATGCCAAAAATGAATTGCGAACTATATTAAAAGCAGATCATGCTTTTGATAATATAACTATTGAAATCTTGCAAACCGATAAAATGTCTGAAAACCAACTTTTAGCGTTTGTGCGGAAACATTTTGCCGAACATCAAAAACTCTGAATAAAACAACAGCATTCGATACTTTTATTCAAATCAATGATGGCAAAGCAGAAATAGTCATTAACAATGTTTCACAATTACTCGGAACTGGTACTTATATATTGTTAGGAGAAAGTAGCCCTGATTTCTTTTCTTTTTTGTAACTTTTTCTTCTGATTTTAATATATAATAATGCCTATATGAAGAAGTTGATCATTTGTTTTTTGTCTTTTATAATTTTGCTGACAAAAATTGATGCGCAATCGATATTAAGTAAACTTCATTTAACTCCAGATTCACTAGCGATTACCACATTTGAAACTAACGATCATCAGTTGTCTGCTAGCAAAGGGGCTTTATCGCTAATTAGTTTTGTATTAAATGGCAGAACTATTTATTCAAAAGATGTCAATGATTACCAACAGCTACTAGAAATACATATCTCTTCTATCAAGCAAACACCTTATGGTATTTCAGCTATTATTAATTTTAGAAATATAGGAAGAGATACTTTGCAATTAGAGAATGTATTACCGTTTGGGATTGCAGATGATTTAGTATATATAACAGGAAAGGGAAAGCATGATCTTTCTCGCACCAATTTATTTGTTCCTGGTAAAAAGCCTGTGAATGTTATTGTTCCGGATAATAGTTGGGATCTGGGTTTTAGTTCTTTATCGAATCAGTTTGCTAATAAACAAATAACTGGCTTGGTAAGGCGCAATAGAGCATCGATAAAAAATGGAACACGAAGTAGATTTGAAACTAAATTATTTACTGGTGGATCAGTTGAATATAATATTTTTTTAGAAATAGTGGAGGGTGATTGGCATATGGGCTTACATGAGGTTTTTCAAAAAAGAAAACTCTATGATATGCTTGATTTTGATAATAGTTTATATGAACGACAAGATTTGCAATGGGTTCGTCATGCTTATGTGAGCACTATATTAATGAATTGGAATAGTAGCTATTATAATTATCAGGATGGAAAATTTCATATAGCTGATTATATCAAGAAAGGAAAACAGTTATATGGGGGAGACGATTTCATTGCTATTTGGCCAACCTGGCCAACATTGGGTTTGGATCAAAGAAATCAGTTTGATTTGTTTAGGGACTTGCCAGGAGGGCTAAATAAAATAAAGAATATTGCCAATCAGTCTAGAGCTAGTGGAACTCGTTTATTTGTCTGCTATAATCCCTGGGATGAAAGCACCAGAGGGGAGAACCATTTTGAAGGGATTACGAACTTAATTGCAGGCACATCGGCAGATGGTGTTGTTTTAGACACAAAGGGTGAATCAAGTAGAGCGTTACAAAATGCAGCAGATAAGGTGAGACCTGGCGTAATTATGTATAGCGAAGGGATGGCAGTTCCTAAAGATATGCCTGGTATCGTTTCTGGCAGGGTTCATAATGCCTTATACTATCCACCCATGTTGAATCTAAATAAATTGATCAAGCCCGAGTTCGCGATATTTAGAGTGGCAGAAATTTTTAAAGAACCTATACAGCGAGAATTTGCAACTTCTTTCTTTAATGGTTATGGAACTGAGCTGAATATCATGGAACCAGGCAGACCAATTTGGGTAGATGAACAATACAGGTATTTGGGTAGAACAAGTAGGATCTTGCGGGAGAATACAAACAATTTTGTTGGTCCAGATTTTTGCCCTTTAATAGAAACCACTACCGAAAATATTTGGGTTAATGCTTGGCCACTTCCAGAAAAAAATATTTATACTGTTTACAGTTTATTGCCAGAGGGATATAAGGATTATTTATTTAAAGTAACACCGAAAGAAGGGTTTCACTTTGTAGATCTCTGGCACCATAAAATGTTGCAACCACAAAAAATGAATGGTGATTGGTTAATTGAGGCAGAAACAAATGCATTTCACAAAAAGTATTTAGGAACAAATAATGAGGGGGAGGTTGATTGTATTGCTCAATTACCATCATTACTTCTTATTACAAGAAAAGGAGATTTGCTTACTTTAAATAAGCCTTTAAAAGGCAATGAAATAAAGGTTTGGGCTGGTCTCCCTTCTTATGAAAAAGAACCCTTAGTTGTTAAGCAGGGCACCATAGAAATTTCTTTGCTCAAATATTTTGGAACTTATGAAGGCGACTTTATTGTACAATTATTCGATAATGGAATACTGTTAGATGAAACCATCGTAACATTGAATGTTGCAGAACCAAGAAGAATATCTTCCATTCAAAAGACAAACCCAGCAAACTCAGTTCCTGCAGCCATGGTATTAATTCCCAAAGGTTCTTTCAGGTTCAAATCAACACATGGAGATGACTTTATCCCTTATCCGAAACAAGATGAAGAAACGATCAATGAAATGCCTTCTTTTTATATGGATAAATTTCCAGTAACAAACGCACAATGGGCAGTATTTATTAAAGCATCGGGGTACAGACCAACTGATACTATTAATTATTTAAAGCATTGGATAAATGGAAAGATACCTAAGGGGTTAGAAAAGTATCCAGTTGTAAATCTAAGTTTTGAAGATGCTAAAGCATATGCAAGTTGGGCAGGTAAAAGGCTTCCAACTGAAATAGAATGGCAGTATGCTGCTCAAACCAAAGAGGGTAACGAATGGCCTTGGGAACAATTAGTGCCTGTAAAAAGGAAGGAAGAAGTGATTACTCAAACACTTACTGTGAGTTCTATCGAAGGAATTGATTCTTCCTTATGTAATACTGGAAATGGATCTTTGTATCCGGTTGGTAAATATTCAAAAGGGGAAAATGCATATGGATTGCAAGATCTCACCGGATGCGTTTGGCAGTTTACAAATGATTTATATCAATGTGGCAACTATCAATATATTATGATGAAGGGTGGTTCTTTTTTCAAGCCATCTAGTAGTTGGTGGTATGTGCAAAGTGGACCGCGAGAATTACATTATAGGCAGTTCTTATTACGTGTTAGTCAGGGATTTGAACGTAATGCAACCGTTGGTTTTAGATGTGTTCAGGATCGATAACAAATTTTGGAAGGTAAGAAGCTTAGTTGAGTTGTAATAAATAAAAATGTCCCTTTTCTACTAGATCAGGACATTTTTATTTGTATGAATTTGTAATTATTTTTTATGACTGATCTGAAATATTCTTGAAAGGTTAAATCCAAATCTTACGTCGAATTTTTTCCAGTCGCCAGTAGTTTCTGTGATAAATGCTCTTTCATTCATGCCTGCGGAATTGGATACATGTAATTGAAATACGTGACCACCCGTTTCAATATCTACTCCAACTGAAAGTGGGTTAAAATTAATTGGATTATTATTTGCATCTTTTTCAAGACCATTTAGCAGGTAAAAATAATCCCATGTAAATGCTGTGCGCTTATTCAATTTTAATCTGCCTCCAAATCCAACTGCGTAAATGTCGTTTGACTGAGTAGCAAACGGTACAATATTATTATGAACGATTGTTGGAGTAACCTGAAGCGTTATACCCTCACTGAATTTTCTACCAATAATTACCTGTCCATAATAGGCAAGTCTAGAAGTAAAGTAATTATTAATAGTAGGATCTGCATAAGGAAGTGTGTTCAATGTCATACCACCAACAAATGCAATAGTTGCTGGGAAGCTATGTGTTCCGGTTGATTGGCGAATTGGAGCCAATTTGATATAGCCATCGAATTCTTTTTTAAAAGTACTTCTGCCAAAACCAAATTGTAGATAACGCGTAATACCGAAATCAAGTCCAATTCTCATACTAGCTTGATCAAAACCAGCAAATGTATTTGGTATATTTAATTGTCCAAAACGATGCAAAATTCTAAAGTCCATTGTGCCTGGAGAAAGAAACTCCATGGAATGTCCGTTTATTACTCTGATAGATTTGAAGGCATTTTTAACAACTTCTTTTTTTGGTTTATCAGTATCTACTAAGTCTAATAGATCCTGTGCTTTTGCCACATCTGCAAAAAATAGCAACGTAAGCAGGGCGATAAAATATTTTTTCGAATTTCGCATTGTTAGTTATTCAGGGGTGATACTATTTTATTTAGCTAATGGGTCGAGCGAACAATCAACTGTGATCTTCGCAAATTTAGCAACCTTATCTGCTACAAGTTGTGGAATCACAATTTTAAAATCATCGAACTGTGCATTGAAGTTGGCAGATACTTGCACTTTACCAGCTTTTACAATTATTTTTCCTTCTGTTTCTAGTTCCTTTGATTGACCATGCATGTCTAATTTGCCTTTTACTTTTGCAGGATAAACACCATCTTTTGTATAGTTGATAGATTCGTTATTGCTGATCATTCCTTTAAAGGTTGTTTTATTAAACTTATCGCTTTCAACATAGTTTTCATTGAAGTGTTCCATCATAAGAGCTCTTTCAAATTCAAAACCTTTCATTAAAACAGAGAACTGAATGTCGCCAGTTTTAGCGTCAATTACACAAATGCTATTCTTGTTAACACCATCAATATTTTCAGGTGATTTTGGAGCAGTTGCATCGAAAGTGATTTTTCCTGTTTTAGTAAAGAACTTTTGAGCATTACTCACAGAAAAAAAGGATAAAGCAGCGATTAATAAAATTGAAAATTTCATCTTGAAAGTTTTGAGGTTAAGTATTTTTTTATTTTTTAATTGCAATACTACGATTAAGGATTACATCCGATCCAAGGCCAAGGTCATCGGCATTATATCCAGTGCAAATACCTTTGATAGTAATTGAAGAACCAATGGTAAGATCATGTACTTTATTATTGAAACTACTGTCAATACTGCATCTCACTGAATTCATATTAGAATCTGTACCTAGAATTACGGTATGGAATCCATTTGCATCGGTATCGATTTTTTTGATATTGCCTGATAATTCAATGAGTTTGCCCAGATACTTTTTGTTGCTAGTGTTTTGATCCTTAGCAAATTCATTAACCAAATCTGTTTGTGAAATCACAAATGCAGGTTTGGCATCGGTAAGGTCTATGTTTTTTCGGTTATACTCTTTGTAAGCATATAAACCTATACCAATAACAAGTAGTAATCCAATTACAGAAATCCGAATTAATATTTTTTTGTTTTTCATATCTGTTTTTTAGTTGTTTAGGCATCCACTAGTAATCCATTTATTAATAACAGCTTGATCGCAGCTCGACATCATGTTGCCACCTTGTGGCATTGCGAAATAACCTTTCGAATGACTAATTGATCCATATAGCTTACCATTGAGACCGATTACCTTATCATTTGCATAATTAGACATATTAATGTTGCCAGATCCTCCCGTTGCTGAATGGCAGCCATAACATTGTGATTGCAAGATCGGTACAACGCGCTGGCTATAAGAAATTACCCCACTTGTATCACAGGTTGCAATGGCACTTGTTGGATAAAGTAAATCTGCTTTATCGTAATAACAGGCATTGATAAATATAAGTGTGCCGAAAATGAGTATGAGATAAATGATATTCTTCCTATTCATAGTTTAGTTATTTAGTGATCCTGCGTCGATCCATTTTTTAATTTGAATAATTTGGCAAGCTGGCATTTGTGCAAGATTCTTTGGCATAGCTGAATATCCTGCTGTATGTGCGATTGATCCATAGAGGCGACCATTAGTTGCATATACTTTTACCTGCGCATACGTTGACAGATCAATACCGCCGCCGCTTGATGCAGCACTTGCTGTGCTATGGCAACCCACGCAATTAGTGGTAAGTAAAGGAGCTACTGCTTTGGCATATGTGTAAGTGGTGGTATCGCAACTGGAGCACACATTATTTTTTGCCCCCTGATTAATCCAGGTTTGTACTTGTGCCAATTGAACTGCTGTATATTTAGGAATCGCACCACGCGGCATGCTTCCACTTTTTGTAATAGTATATAGAGAACTTCCTGCGGCATTGCCTGCTTTCACATATTTTAAAATGTTTGCGTAGGTTACAAGTGTTACACCACTCGCTTTTGTAATGGCATCATGACAACCACTCATAGAACAGGTTGAGCCAATTAATGGTGCAATGGTATTTTGGAAGTATACGGTATCTGGACTACAATTAGAAGTTGGAGCAGGTGTTGTTGGAGGAGTTGGTGTGCCGCCGCCAAGATCATTTAATGCGCCGGCAGCGATCCATTTTTTAAATTGTGTGATATTACAAGCAGACAATTGCGACATACCTTTTGGCATAGCAGAATAGCCAGCGGCATGTGTAATAGAACCATATAATCTACCATTCAATGCATATGCTTGTGCATTAGCAAAGGTTGATAAATCAATCCCACCATTATTTGGATTTCCTGCACTATGACAGGTAATACAATTCGTTTGTAAAAGTGGTGCGATGGTAGTACTATATAAGAAATTTGTAGTATCGCAAACTGTGCTAACAGGGGGTGTTGAAGTTCCAGTTGCCGTATCATTTTTCGCGCCTCCAGCAATCCATTTTTTTACCTGCGTAAGCTCGCAAATACTGAATTGAGTTCCACCCTTTGGCATAGCAGAGTAACCGGCACTATGATTGATGGATCCAAAAAATCTACCACTTGTAACATAAGGCATCAATTTTGAATAAGTCGATAAGTCAATGCCTGCACCTGAAGTAGAAGCAGTGGTTGCACCATGACAGCTCACACAAAAGGACTGAATTAAAGGATTAATCACAGTACTGTAATTGAATGCAGTGGTGTCGCAAGTGCTTGAGCCAGTACCACCAGTTCCTCCAGTATTACCCGTGTCTGGTGTGAATGGAATTTCATGTACACATGAAATGGCAACTATGATAGTAACCATAAAAATGGGAATAGCTCGGGACAGTAGCTTGTTCATATTGGTTGTTTGTAGTGTAAAGGTTGAGTAGAGTTCTGTCCATTGGCTAATAATTATTAGAAAATATCATGCCAGTTGGCAAAAAAGTTTAATTCCGTTTTTTCGTTTAACAATAATTTGTGCTATTAAAAAAAATAGATATCTAATAAATCAGAGATTTAAATGATAAAATTGTTTAATAGTTTTAATTGAAAACCTCACTATATCAATCATAGCGTAGTTCCAGTGGACAGCTGCTGAAGAATCACCGAGGAGTTGAATAAATTGAGTACGGGATATAACTATCCCTTACAGGTTATTCAAAGTTAAGACACGATCTGTTTAGATTATGTTGCCTAGCAGGATTTATTTTTTCCTAAATTATCTGAATCTATTAATTTTATCTTTTATATTAATTTAATTTTTCATTCGAATGAACAGGAAGCAATACGGGTTTATAGTGATTATTATCGTTTTCATTTTTTCCGGCTCCATATTATTTGAAAACTGCTCCCCAAAACCTGCCTCTGCGATTATCCTTTTTGATAGTTCAGCCTATATTGGTTCCATAACCTGCAAATCTTGCCATCCTAAGGAATATCAGGATTGGAAAATATCTGATCATTTTAAAGCAATGGACCTGCCGAATGATTCATCTGTAAAGGGCAATTTTAATAATCAGTCATTAAGTGCTGATGGTGTAAACAGTAAATTTTATAAAAAAGCGGATAATTATTATATTAATACGCAAGGAGAGGATGGGTTGAATCACGATTATTTGGTAAAGTATACTTTCGGATATTTTCCCTTGCAGCAATATTTGATTGAGTTTCCTGGTGGACGATTGCAAAGTACTCGCCTAAGTTGGGATAGTAGAAATAAAAAATGGTTTCATCAATACGCTAATCAGAAGATCCCATCGCATGATTGGATGAATTGGACCGGTAATGGACAGAATTGGAATACCATGTGTGCCTCTTGTCATAGTACCAATCTGCAAAAGAATTACGATGTTGAAAATGATGTATACAAAACAAGTTTTAATGAAATTAATGTGACCTGCGAAAGTTGTCATGGTGCGGGTAAATCGCATGTTGCATATATCAACTCCGATTATAAGAATGGCAATAAGATTGCTGGATCTATGATTAAAATTGCGAAGGGTACTAATCAGATCTTACAAATAAATAATTGTGCCCCCTGCCATGCAAGGGCTAGTTCTTTATCAACAGATGCTTTTAATGCAACAGTTCAAACGAAAGAAATAATGGATCATTTGATCCCTGAAATTCCAAGTTCTGAACATTATCATGCAGATGGACAAGCAAATGACGAAGACTATATTTATACTTCATTTGCAGAAAGTAAAATGTTTACTCGAGGTGTTATGTGCAGCAATTGTCATAATCCGCATTCAGGAAAATTAATTTTAACTGGTAATGCTGCTTGCATGAAATGTCATACAAAAAACTATGATTCGCCAGCACATACTTTTCATCAGGTAGGCACAACAGGTTCGGAATGCAAGAATTGTCATATGCCTAGTAAGGTTTATATGGGAAATGATATTCGGTTCGATCATACTTTCAGGGTACCAAGACCTGATCTCTCTGTTAAATATGCTACGCCAAACGCTTGTAATAATTGTCATCAGGATAAGTCCGCTAAATGGTCGGCCGATGCAGTTATAAAATGGTACGGACCGAATAGAAAATATCATTTTGCGGAAGATTTAATTCCTGGGGCTAATGAGAAAGATGCAAATGCACCGAAACATTTAATTAAAATTTTGAATGATACTTCTGCCCCAGCTATTATTCAGGCAACTGCCGCTAACTATTTGCGTAGCTATCAAACAACGGAATCGGTATCTGCTTTATTGAAATCTTTGAACCATAAAGATGCGCAGGTACGTTATCGAGCATTGAAAAGTTTGTCTAATTTTTCTGAAGAGAATTGGATCAACAATGCCGGATTCCTCTTAAATGATTCTGTAAAAGCCGTAAGGATTGCTGCGGCTGAGTTATATGCAAATTTGCCTAATGATAGAATTCCTGTTCAATTAAATGAATCATTCACGAAGGCAAAGCAAGAATTTGAAAACTACCTCAGCTTCCAAACCGACTTTTCTGTAGGTAATGTCATGTTAGCAGATTATTTTTTGAAGCAAAAAAATTATGTTGGGGCTGAGAAGTTTTATTTGAGGGCTTTAAAAAAAGATGGAGCGATAAATTATGCACGATTGAATTTGTCGGCCGTCTATAATGCTCAAAATAAAAATACCGCATCATTAAATATATTATTGGAAGCCCAAAAGATTGATCCGAAAAATGATCGAATTTATTATAACCTCGGACTCTTATATAATGAGATGAATGATTTGAAGGGAGCCGAAAATAGTTTTTCAAAAGCAGTGGAATTGCATTCATCAAATCCAAGGGTGTATTACAATTATGGAATTCTATTGCAACAGAAGCGAAACGTTGCGAAAGCAGAATCAATTTTCTTGCAAGGTTTAAGAGTTGATGCTAGAAATCCGGATTTGTATTATGTACTTGCCGTTCTGTATGTTCAAACGAATCAAAACTCAAAAGCAATTACACCAATTTCTTTTTTAAAAGCAAACTATCCGAATAATCCTGATTATCAAGAGCTATTTAAAATAGCTGGATTATAATATTATTCCGGGCAGTCAAACCGACTCATTATCTTTCTTTTATTGAAAGGGTGGATGCTTAACATTAAATACCCGCCACCATTTAAGTCCTTAGGCGATTTAACCCACGCGATATTATGTAAACCCATAGTTAATGGTCCAAGTTTTACAGCAGCTCCAACCCATATGTTTCCTTGAGTAGTGTATTGAATTGGTAAGAAAAATCCCCATGAAATTGTTTCCCATCTTGGGGTGATCGTAAGAAGATTTGTTTCTCTTGTCAATATTTTTTTAGCGGAAGACGTAGAATAAAAGTTGATATTTAATTGTGTGTTCAAACCAAAATCATTGCCAAAATTTTTGTCAGCATTCAGAATTAATCTAGTAGGCCTACTAATTGTGAATGTACTTGCAAGTGAATCATAAGAAGTAAACATGGTTGCTAAAGAATCACGGAAATCATTGACGGCAGTAATATTTGTAAATTTATTTGCAAGGCTGGCATCTGTTAAATTAGGTACCGGGTTATAAAAATTTCCTGAGTTAGTACTTGTATTGAATTTGTTTTTTCCAAGATCCATCAAACTCAATCCCAATTTCCATGAATAGTTTGTGGGGGTGTGTGGATGTTCATCTGAATTGGCTGCATCATAAATACTATATTCTAATCCAATATTTAAGCCGAATCCCTTTGTGCTATTATTGATTAGATCTTTAAAGCCACTTAGCGTTGGAAGATCATAATTATTTGTATACGCAAGTCCAACTCCACCTTGTGTTATCGTATAACCAGTATCGGTATGAATGAATTCTTCAAAACTAATTTTATTGATTTTCCCATTAATTCCTGAAAGTGCTTTTCCAATATTCAAAGTTATACCGCCTGTTAGTCTGCTTCGATCTGTTTCTGCTAAAACCTGCGAATAATTTAGGTTTAATTCAATCCATCCATTGTGTGTGAAAAAACCATCTAAATTGGGGGTAGTGCGATTGGCTCTAAGAAAACTATAACCCGAAGTAAGTGTATCATTTGCATAGATAGGAGCCGATTTGTAATGATTATACATCCTTCCTCTAATTCCAATTCCAAATGAATGTTTCTCATCAATCTTATACAAAAAATTCAAAAGATTTACATCTAGATTTTGGTGCCCATAATAACTATTTGATCCTTCTTTAAAGCTGATATAGGCATTGCCTGGATTAGTATAAGAGAAATTAGATAGACTTATATTATTGGTTGCAATTGTTGTTTGAATAGAAAATATATTCAAATCCCATTTATAAACTGAATTAACTCCTGATGCTGGATTATTCAATAAACCTACAGCTCCAGCATAAGCAGATCCATTGGTTGCGTGGTAGTTCTGAGCATTGGCTGGGAAACAAAGTAACGTTATTAAACTCCAAAGAAAACCTGATCTCAAATAGTTCATTTTGTAAATATCTTAATTTACTGCGAGGTCTGTGCAAAAAAAGACCCCTGTAGAAACAGGGGTCGTCTTCGATTGCTTGCCATATAAGAAAAAAGATAATTCACTTTTGAGTCACTCGGGCCGTTCCCGTTTCATTGACATTTCAAAGATAAGGGAATAATGTTAATTCATAGTAATAAA
>CAIJLK010000068.1 GCA_903821465.1 uncultured Bacteroidota bacterium
GCGTTTTTTAAAAGATATCCGCGCTCACGCAAAGCTTCTTTAACCAGTTTGATATTGCCCTGTGCTAAATAACGCACACCGCCATGCACGAGTTTAGTAGAGCGGCTCGAAGTGCCCTTAGCAAAATCAGCGCGTTCGATCAACAAAGTTTTTAACCCGCGCGAAGCCGCATCCACAGCAGCACCCAGACCGGTTGCGCCACCGCCAATAATTATCAAATCCCAATGCGCAGTATTTTCCAACTGCGCTATCCTACTTGCTCTTTGCATCCAATAAATCTAATAGTCAATTATAAACTCCAGCTTACTGCAGCCTGAATGGCTTTCTTCCATCCTGCAGATAATTCCATTCTTTTTTCATCATTCATTTGCGGCTCAAAAACAGTTTCCTTCTGCCACTGCATTTGAATCTCTTCCAGGTCTTTCCAGAATCCCACTGCAAGTCCCGCTAAATACGCCGCCCCGATCGCAGTGGTTTCAGTGATCACTGGTCGCACTACTTTTGTATTTAACATATCGCTCTGAAACTGCATCAATAAATTATTGGCAGTAGCGCCACCATCCACGCGCAATTCTTTGATTGAAATTCCAGAATCGGCTTCCATCGCTTTTAAAACATCCATCGTTTGATAAGCGATGCTATCGAGTGCAGCGCGAGAAAAATGCGCGCCCGTTGTGCCGCGCGTAATCCCCACGATGGTACCACGAGCATGCTGATTCCAGTAGGGCGCACCGAGTCCCGCAAAAGCAGGCACCACATATACGCCACCACTATCTTCCACTTCGCTAGCCAATATTTCAACCTCCGCAGAAGTGCGAATAATTTTTAATCCATCGCGCAGCCATTGCACTACGGCACCCGCAATAAACACCGAACCTTCTAAAGCATAATGCGTAACACCATTGATCTGCCAGGCAACAGTAGTCAATAAATTATTAGACGATGGCACCGCTTTTTCGCCGGTATTCATCAGCATAAAACAGCCGGTACCGTAAGTATTTTTAACCATGCCGGGTTGGGTACACATCTGACCAAAAAGGGCAGCCTGCTGATCGCCCGCGATACCTGCGATAGGAATATTATGCGCCGTTAAAATATTTTGCGTGTACCCATAAACTTCGCTACTACTTTTTACTTGAGGCAGCATCGAAGCAGGCACATCAAAAATCTCGAGTAGCTCTTGATCCCACTGCAAAGAGTGAATATTAAAAAGCATGGTACGCGATGCATTGGAGACATCAGTCACATGCACCTGACCGTTCGTAAGTTTCCAAACCAGCCAGCTATCAATAGTACCGAAGCAGAGTTCGCCATTGTTAGCACGTTCGCGAGCGCCGGGCACCTGATCAAGGATCCATTTAACTTTCGTGGCAGAGAAATAAGCGTCGATCACCAATCCGGTTTTCTCTTGAATTAAGGTATGCTTGCCGGCAGCTTTAAGGCTATCGCAAAAATCGGCCGTCCGTCTGTCCTGCCAAACAATGGCATTATGAATCGGCGTACCAGTTGCGCGATCCCAAACCACGGTAGTTTCCCGCTGATTGGTAATGCCAATGGCGGCCATATCTTTAACGGTGAGTCCCGCTTTAGTAATCGCTTCAGCAGCCACACCCAATTGCGTACTCCAGATTTCGTTGGCATCATGTTCCACCCAACCGGGCTGCGGAAAAATTTGTGTGAATTCTTTTTGTGCAACCGCAACGATCGATCCTTTTTTATCAAACACAATCGCGCGGCTCGAAGTAGTTCCCTGGTCGAAGCTCAGAACATAATTACTCATATATAGCAAGTTTCACTCAAGATAAGAAGAAGAAGTGAAGAGAGGAAAGAAAGTGAAGAGTGAAGAGAGGAAAGAAAGTGAAGAGTGAAGAGTTAAGAGTGAAGAGTTGGAAGAACATGAAAATATTGTTTTGGCGAATTATAATTTTTTGAAGTGGGTAATAATCGTCTTAATTTTGGGTATGCTGGTTAAACAAAAAATGGGAATGCCACCCGTTCATCCGGGAGAAATATTGAAGGAAATGTATTTGGTTCCTTTCGGAATTAATAATACTCAGCTTGCTGAAAATTTAGGGGTTACCCGTAAAACTATTTCACAACTTATCAATGGCCATATGGGGATTAGTGCAGAAATGGCAATACGACTAGGCAAAGCATTTGATACTACTCCCGAACTATGGTTGAATCTTCAGCGCAACTACGATCTTTGGTTTGCTAGCTCAAAAATCTCAATCAGCAAGATCAGGTCTTATAGGGCAGTTGCTTAAGTGAATAGATAAGAAGAAGTGAAAAGATAAGAAGAAGTGAAAAGATAAGAAGAAGTGAAAAGATAAGAAGAAGTGAATAGATAA
>CAIJLK010000069.1 GCA_903821465.1 uncultured Bacteroidota bacterium
CCTTCTGGCATTAAGAAATATTCAATATGCTCATCAGTATATCCCTTCGCTTTTAATTCAACTATCAAATCCAAAGTATCATCGATAGAATCTATGATGCCATTATTATTTCTGTCGGCCGTTTCATCTAACTCACCACATTGTAAAAAGAATTTGATCCAAGGATAAAATTCAGCTTTGCGAATTTGCAAATGCATCAAGCGATCCATTTCATCATCATAACCATGATCATAAGCCTTTCTTCTCCACCACAGCGATCCACTAAATATTCCTACTTTATTAAATTGATTAGGATGGTTCCAAACAATATCTAGGGCGCTGAGGGCACCTAAAGAAAATCCTGCAAAAGATTTGTCTTTAAAAGATGCAATAGATAAATCTTTTCTCAAAAAGGGTAATAATTCATCAAATAAAAATTTATTATACAATCCAGCTCGAGCACCACGCCCTTCAAAATCGGCAGCATAAGCAGTTCCATATTCCATTTTCCGATCGGCACCACAATAAATGCCAACAGCTATCAAAGGCAGTAACTCACTTTGTGATTCAGCTAGTATTTTATCAAATGCCATTTTAGGAAGATCCTGTCCGTCGTTTATCAACAATAGACTATAGTGCACTAAGGGCGCTCTATTAGCAGGTAAGTACACATCAAATTGCACTTCTCTTTCCAGAAAATCCGAATACAAATAATGTTGTTCTATTTGTATTGAATTATTTACAGTTATCATCTTTGAGTCCGACATGTTTCAAAAATAAGCTAATGAAAGCGAGTCTTAAAAAAAGATGATTTTTTACTCATATCCTTACAATTCAGATGAGTTTCCCTAAATTGAATGCAAATAGAAAAATTTATATAGGTTCTGATAAATCTCAAAAATATTTTTATGAAAAAAATTGGTGTCCTATTTGGTCAAGAAAGAAGCTTCCCATTGGCATTTGTGGAACGGGTAAATAGTAAAAATGTGCCTGGCATTATTGCCGAACCTGTACGAATTGATAAAGTGATGCAAGGCGAAGCATCTGAATATGCTGTGATCATCGATCGAATCAGTCAAGATGTTCCTTTTTATCGCGCTTATTTAAAAAATGCAGCAATTTGTGGCACTGCAGTCATCAATAATCCATTTTGGTGGAGCGCCGATGAAAAATTTTTTAATAACTGTTTAGCCACCAAAATAGATGTTCCGGTTCCTAAAACAGTGATCCTTCCCTCAAGAGAATTACCTGCAGATACTTCCGATCAATCATTCAGCAACCTCTCCTTCCCATTAGATTGGGAAAATATCTTTAATTATGTAGGTTTCCCTGCTTACATGAAACCCTTTGCAGGCGGAGGTTGGAAAAATGTGTATCGCATAGAAGATAAGGATGATTTTTTTGAAAAGCATGGCGAGACTGCACAGTTGGTGATGTTATTACAGGAAGAAATTGTCTTTGAAGAATATTACCGTTGTTATTGTATTGGCGGAAAGCATGTTAGAATTATGTCTTACGAACCAAGGAATCCACATCATTTAAGGTATGCAGCAGACTTCGCCCCATCAGCAGAAAAATTAAAGATGATGGAAGAAATTGTTTTACGCATCAATGATTATTTAGGATATGATTTCAATACCGTTGAATTAGCATTAAGAGATGGAGTGCCTTATGCAATTGATTTTTGTAATCCAGCTCCAGACGCTGATATAAAAAGTGTGGGACAAGCCAATTTTGATTGGGTGGTAGAAACCGCAGCCAATTACGCCATCGAAAAAGCACAGGCACAGGTTCCCGGAGCAGATAATTTAACTTGGGGGGAATACATCAAGAGAGGTAGCACGAAACAAAATTTATATCCCTAGTAGGGAAACTAACCAACTAGATTGATTCTGATTTTTCAATTTAGGCATATAAGCGACGATTATGGGTAATCTTAGTTATAAACAGTTTACACTGGGAGTTGAGGAAGAATACATGGTAATAGATCCTCAAACAAGGGAATTAGCAAGCCATGAGCAGAAGATTGTTTTAGAGGGACAAAAACTGCTGAAAGACAAGGTCAAGGCAGAAATGCACCAGGCAGTGGTAGAAGTAGGAACTGATATCTGCAAGGATATTGACGAGGCGTTCAAAGATGTAGCAACGCTAAGAGGTACCATTGCTGAAATAGCAGGTAACTTAGGATTCTGGATGGGAGCTTCCGGTACCCACCCATTTAGTCATTGGGAAAGTCAGCTGATCACAGACCATGTCAGGTATAATCAAATTGTAAACGAATTACAGGAAGCTGCTAGAAGCAATTTAATTTTCGGGCTACATGTACATGTGGGCATGGAAGATCGCAAAATGGCCATCCATATCGCTAATACAGCCCGTTATTTTTTACCGCATGTATATGCGTTGAGTACCAACTCTCCTTTTTGGGAAGGCAGAGAAACTGGTTATAAATCTTATCGTACAAAAGTGTTTGATAAGTTTCCAAGAACAGGCATACCAGATTACTTCGAAAGTATCGAAGCCTATGAAAACTATGTAAATCTATTGATCAAAACCAATTGTATTGACAATGCAAAGAAGATCTGGTGGGACTTGCGGGTTCATCCATTTTTTAATACGGTTGAATTTCGCATCTGCGATGTGCCATTAACAGTTGCTGAAACCATCACCATCGCAGCACTTTTTCAAGCCATTTGTGCAAAGATCTATAAACTGCGTTCCAAGAATCTAAATTTTATGATTTACGAACGTGCCCTAATCACAGAGAATAAATGGCGTGCAAGTAGGTATGGGATTGATGGCACATTGATCGATTTTGGTAAGGAAACTGAAGTCAATACCCGATTATTGATCTATGAGTTACTCGATTTTGTGGACGATGTACTAGATGAATTGGGTAGCAGGCATATGATCCAAAATGTCGCAAAAATGTTCGAGGAAGGCACAGGAGCGGATAGACAACTGGCTGTATATCAACAGACTAATAGTTTAGTCAGTGTAGTTGATTATATCCATGACCAATTTTTGACTACTTAAGATTCCATCAAAAGTTTAACAATCCAGAGGCTACTGTTTCCCGATCTTTTGTTTTCCTTAGACCAGATTTTGGAGGCAGCGAAATGCCATCCACTAGTATCTTATTACTGTAATCGACCAAAAAACTATAAAGCCGGTGACGGAAACTGACCTTATTAAGGGATGTATAAAGCAAAATGCAAATTGCCAGCGAATGCTATTTGAGCAGCACGCAGGTAAAATGATGAGCGTATGTTTAAGATATGCGAACGATAGTATGGAGGCAGAAGACATCATGCAGGACGGCTTTATCAAAGTGTTCCAATACTTACATCAATTTAAATTCGAGGGCAGTTTTGAGGGGTGGATAAGGCGCATTATAGTAAATACTGCGATCAGACATTTAGAAAAGAAGAAACTTCAATTCAAAGATATCGATGAATCAGGAGCCGATGCACCTAAGTTGGACCCCTATGCATATTCACATTTGGGACAAGACGATCTATTGAAATTAATTAACCAATTACCCGAGGGTTACAGAATTGTCTTTAACTTAAATGTAATTGAGGGATATAGTCATGAAGAAATAGCAGAAATGCTTCATATACAACCAGGCACAAGTCGCAGTCAGCTTGTGAAGGCAAGAAAAATGCTGCAACAACAAATCATACAATTACAAAAAATTGCTGTATAATATGACAGATAACCAGTTTGACAACTTCTTTAGGGAGAAGCTCAGAGACCATACGGCTCCGGTTCCGGATGGTTTATGGGAGAAGATTCACCCTGAGAAAGAAAAACGCCCCAAGGGCTTTTTTCTACCCAAAATAAATGGTACCGGATTAATGGTAGCAGCCTTACTGGTGGGAACAGTTATTGTTGGACTGTTAACCTATCAGCATCAGTCATCTGTACCGGCAGAAGCATCAGCATTGAGTCAATCAAAAAAGCAAACGAATAGCAGCAACAAAAGCAATAGCAATTCGACTTTAAATAATTCAACCCTAAATAATACAACATCAGTAAATAATTCTACACTAAATCCAGTTCCTAACAACACCGTTATTACGATAGATAGTACGATTGAAATTGTGGAAGATCCTGCTATACATTTTGTAAAAAATACAGCTGCAGCTGAAACACCCATCCCTTTCGTTTCAAGGGAAAATTCAACTGACGACATTAATTATGTTAACGCTCATATTGATCAGCAATCACTGTTCTTTAATCCTGAATCTGCCTTCTCCATCACAGGTAAAGTAAATAAGAACCTTGCTGCAAATGGTCACGATAAATTCATTAAATCAAATATTATAATTTGTCCAACAATCCGCGGACGCTCTAGTATTAATAGCGATTGGGGTTTTGAATTATTTGTATCACCAGATTATTCTTTTAAAACCGTTTCAAACGTTACTGCATCACAGGACTACTTAAACAAGAAAGATAGTAGTGAGCAAATGCAAATTGGATACAGTGCAGGTTTTAGATTGGTAAAACCATTGAACGATCGCTTGTCATTAAAAGCAGGGTTTCAATATTCTCAGATGAATCAAAAGTTTACTTATCGCAATGAAAATGAAATTAAGACCACAACGGTGATCACTACAAGGTCGATCATTCGTTCTCCAGGAGATACCGTGCTAGTATCTGATACAAGCACTTTACAACAAATTGGATACAGTGTAAAAACCATCAATAATCATTATCGCAGTATTGATATCCCGTTAACGGTAGGTTACCAATTTGGGAATGATGACCTATCTGTAGGAATCAATGCTGGTGTGATTTTCAACGTTAGTTCTTGGTATCAAGGTGAGATCCTAGATACTTCGCTCGCATCAGTTCCGATTAGTAAGGTTAGCAACTCGATCTATAAATCAAATATCGGAATGGGACTATATTCAAGTATCAGCGTGTTAAAACGTATCAACGAAAACACCCAATTATTTTTTGAACCCTATTTCAGATATAATCTTTCGAATATGACGAATAGCCAATCGCCATACAATCAGAAATTTCACGTGGGTGGTTTGGCTATTGGGTTAAGATTTAGCTTGAACAAATGATGCAGGCAACGCAAAACAATAAACTAGTATCTCAATTATATAAAGGGATCAGCATGAAAAAAACAAATGGACTATTCGGTTGTATACTGTTACTTATGTTAGCGGCTTGCAACAAAGAAATATCCAACAACAATAATTTCACACCGTATACAGACAATCCACTGAATGATACAGCATGGATAAAAACGATTACTGGTGATGCACCGATTTACAAATTAGCAGATACTATTTTTCAAAATAGTGCTTTCGTTGATACATTTAATTTAGCGAATGAATTTTCTCGTTCTTATGGCGACAGCTTGGAAATTGAGCTTCATGCAAATAGTCTTTTTGACAATCATATCAATTCAGGCGGAACAGGTGGTGTTGGTGGTACGCCAATAGATGGGATAGCAAAATTGGAGGTCTTACGTTTAAGAACTAAAGGCGATTTCATTAAAGCCTATAGACCTAATAGCAGCTTTGGTTATCCATTAGAAACTGCTGGCGGATTCTTTGTTAGAATCTCAAAAAATAATAACGAATTAGCTTTAACACCCGGGTCTTCTATTAAAATTAAATATTCTGATATAGTTGATCCTTTACCTAATATGCAAGTATTCTACGGAAGAGAAACTTTACCCTTCCCTATTGGTGCGCTAGATTCTGCACATACTTGGATAAGAGATCAAGATACCAGTTATATCAAGACATTTGTTAAACAGAGTGGTTCTACTTACAAAAAGGGTTATGAGTTAGAGGCAAAAAAATTGCGTTGGATCAGTGCCCAACGTTATTTAGATAGTACAGTAGCAAAAACAAATATCTATGCTATCCTACCAGCAAATTATTCTAATAAAAACACACAGGTATTTGCCGTTTTTGATAAGAGCAGAACTGTTCTTGCACTAAGAAGTGATTTAAGTACAAGAAGTTTTACAACAGGAAATATTCCATTAAGAGCTAAAATAACTTTGGTATCCATTTCAAAAATCGGACATGACCTGTATCTTGGAATTAAGATCATTAACGATGTAGGTACAGTTATTAATTATTCAATTACACCAGAACAAAAATCGCTTGGTCAGATCTTAGATTATCTGAACGCCTTATAACATTTTAAAATAGTTATTATTGGGGGTATTAAAGGGTTGCAGAAATGCAGCCCTTTACTTTTTGAAATCAAATAATGTAGCTGTAAATACTGCTCTTTCTCTTTTCATGAATATCAAACCAACGCCCCAGTTGCCTTTATATCGAAGTATACTTGGTACAGTGAGGCCTTGAAACTTAGTCATATCAACTTCCATGCTCACATCAAAATCATATACCCCTGCTTTATAACTCAGGCTATATTTGCGAGCCAATACTTCCAATGTAACCATATCAAACCAAGTAATCATTTCATCAACAACAATATTGTCGTTTCTCAAAGCGCCTAGATTTTCTTTCGGTTCAATAGCGAAAGTGTATGCTAACTTTCCGTGGTACTCAACAATGTCTAATCGATAATTATAAAATTTTTGTGCACGTTCATCGTACAGATCTAGCTTATTTCCTATAAATGGAATGCCCGGGATTTTTTTACCAGGATTGAAAAACAACATTTTCAATTGTTCTTTTTTCTTATCCATCCCTGATTTATCACTAGTAGTAAGGTTTCTGCCCTTTACAATATTATTCTCTCCACAAACGGTTCCTTTCGTAAAAAAAAGTCCCGCATATAATTCAGGTGTCAAATAATTGTACCGTTGTTTGCTGTCGTAAAAGTCGCCCGTTACTGTCTCTTCCAACACATCCATTGTTCTGCAGCCGTTCTCGTGATTCTGTCTTGTTTTGCTATTCAATGAAGCTTTTACTGCAGCATTTTTATCCAGCATTTTTATATCGTTATAAGAAGAAAAACCAAGAATGCGCAAATTTCTAAATGCTTTATAAAATGTGGTATCCTCCTTTATCTGCTTCAACACTTTTTTATAATCGAAGTTATTTCTAACCACCACTTCGGCTAATGTAAAAGGCTGATTCTCTACCGTTACAGTAGTATCCTGTTGCGCAAAGGATCGCAAACTAATTAACAGGCAGATCAGAAAAGTATAGCGCATTATTTAGGGAATATCATTTTATAATCGACTTTGATCTTACCCTTACTAATGTCGTTCAATTTGCCTTGCAACAATTTTTTACGAAGGGGCTTGATATAATCGATAAACAATTTTCCTTCTATATGGTCATATTCATGAAGGATCACTCTTGCTGTAATACCATTAAAAGTTTTGGTATGAGATTGAAAGTTTTCATCCAGAAAGGAAAGTGTTACTGATTCTGAGCGATACACATCTTCCCTGATTTTTGGAATACTCAAGCAGCCTTCATTATAAGCCCACTCTTCCCCATCCAATTCATCGATCTGTGCATTGATAAAAACCTGTTTGATTCCCGGTCCGTCTGGATACAAATCCAATTCATCTTCTTCCAAATTTTCAAAAATCTGAATACTATCCATTACGAAAAGACGAATGTCCCGATTAATTTGAGGTGCAGCCAAGCCCACTCCATTACTCTCATACATGGTTTCCCACATATCTTCAATCAATTTAGGCAGACCAGGATGATCTTCTGGTATTTCTTTACAAACCTTGCGTAAAATGGGCGCCCCGTATGCTACAATAGGAAGAAACATGCAAATTTTAATTTTAATCGCTGCAAAAATACCTTCAAAAGCCTCAACCAGCAAATACTTGCCTAACTAATTGATTGTAAGTACTCCTGAAGCATAATAGTGGCCGCAATCTGATCTGTATTTCCCTTTACTTGGCGATCCTTTTTTTTCATGCCCATTTCAACCATTGCGCGAGAAGCCATCTTGGATGTAAAGCGTTCGTCCACTTTTTTCAGTGGAATCAGCGGGAATTCTTTTTGTAAGCGTTTAACGGCTAACTCAACTAAGGGTGTAGCGTGCGTGGCGGAATTATCTAAATTTCTTGGTTCTCCAATTAAGATCAACGCTACCGTTTCCTTTGCAAAATATTGTTTCAGATAATCGAATAAATCTTTAGTAGGAACCGTAGTTAATGCAGTGGCAATGATCTGCAGGGGATCGGTCACTGCCAACCCAGTTCTTTTTCCACCATAATCGATACAAATAATTCTTGCCATGGTAATTGATTAGAATAAGCGTAAATCTAAAATAACTAATATCCCAAATACCACACTGGCAATACCATTGGCAGTCATGAATGCAATATTTACTTTGCTCAAGTCGTTCGGCTTTACCAATCGATGCTGATAAATAAGCATGCCAATAAAAACGATGATTCCGATCCAATATAGAAAGTGAAAATCGCCATAAACACCAGCTATCACTACCGCCCCAGCACTTAGTAAATGTAACAATTCAGAAACCCTTAATGCATTTACGGCACCCAAAACACTGGGAATAGAATACAATTGGTTGGACTGATCAAAATCAATATCCTGCATGGCATAAATAATATCAAATCCACTCACCCAAAACAAAACAGTAAAAGAAAATAATATTGGTAGTAGACTAAAATGACCTGTCACAGCTAAATAAGCACCAATCGGAGCTAACGCTAAACCAAGTCCGAGTACTAAATGACAAAGCGCTGTAAAACGCTTGGTATAACTATAAAATAAGATCACAAATAATGCAACTGGTGAGAGAAAAAAACAAATCAAGTTAATCGTGTAAGTAGCTACTATAAAAATCAGGCAATTCAAGATCACAAAACGCAGGGCACTATTGGGCGATATAATTCCCTGTGGAATTTCGCGGATGGCTGTTCGAGGATTTTTTGCATCAAAGCTTCTATCCAAAAAACGATTAAACGCCATGGCGGCACTTCTTGCTGTAACCATGCAAACCAATACTAAGAATAATTTTACTGATACCAATTGCCATGTTTCAGAAAAATGTAATCCCCAGCCCAGTTCTGCACTTGCTTGATTGCTCAGCTCATTATGCTTAACTGCTAAGAAAAATCCAATCATTGCAAAAGGCAATGCGAAAATGGTATGTGAAAATTTTACAAGGCTTAAATATTTTTTTACTACTGTCATATTAAAGTCAACATTAAAAAGTCAAAGGCAACAATTAAAATTCAAAAGCTACTTATCCAGGTCGCTCAGTTTGGACTTGGTTAAATCCCAAAGTACAATACCTGCAGCTACTGATATATTCAATGAATGTTTCATCCCTAATTGAGGGATTTCTATAGATCCATCACAATTAACCAAAACCTCCGAATCAACACCCTCCACTTCATTCCCAAAAATCACTGCGATTTTTTTATTAATTGTATTAAAGTTTTCTAGTGATACACTGCCCTCTACCTGTTCCACAGCATAAATACTATACCCATGTTCTTTTAATTGTTTGATGGCATCGTTGGTATGTTCAAAATAAATCCAGTTCACAGTCTCAGTAGCGCCCAATGCCGTTTTTTGGATATCCCGATGCGGGGGTTGCGGTGTATAGCCGCAGAGACAAATGGCTTCAATTCTAAATGCATCTGAACTTCGAAAAACACTACCCACATTGTGCATGCTTCGGATATTGTCTAAAACCACTACGATCGGATTCTTCTTTGCCTCTTTAAATTCGGCAACAGACATCCTTCCAAGCTCGTCCATACTCAGTTTACGCATGCTACAAAGTTATGTATATTTGTCGCCATGTCGAAATCTGCCGCAGATACGCCACTCATGCAACAACACCGGGCTATTAAACAAAAATATCCCGATGCCATTCTTTTGTTCAGGGTGGGTGATTTTTATGAGACATTCGGAGAAGACGCTGTACTAGCATCCAAAGCGCTTGGCATTACCCTAACCAAGCGGAATAATGGAGCAGCTTCTTCGAGTGAATTGGCTGGATTTCCGCACCATGCATTGGATACTTATTTGCACAAACTAGTAAAGGCCGGCTATCGTGTTGCTATCTGCGATCAATTAGAAGATCCTAAAACAGTAAAAGGAATTGTAAAAAGGGGTGTTACAGAACTAGTAACGCCGGGCATTGCTACCAACGATAAATTATTAGAACAGAATAGTAATAATTTTCTAGCAGCCATTCATTTTACAGATACCAATATTGGTATTGCTTTTCTTGATATTTCAACCGGCGAGTTTTTTGCAGCCGAAGGGAATGCGGAATACATCGATAAATTATTACAGAGTTTAAAACCAGCCGAGGTAATATTTCAGAGGAGTTATCAAAAACATTTCAAGGAATCATTCGGACCAAAATTCTACACTTACACCCTCGAGAGCTGGATCTTTGAAGAAGCATTCGCTACTGAAAGTTTGTTGAAACATTTTCAAACCCATTCTTTAAAAGGATTTGGGATTGAAAAAATGCAACAAGGCATTATTGCTGCGGGTGCCATACTTTATTATTTAAAACAAACAGAGCATCCGAACCTACAACATATTAATTCGATCCAAAGAATTGAAAGAGAAGATTTTCTTTGGATGGACCGATTTACCATTCGCAATTTAGAATTATTGCATACGGGGGTTGAACAGGGCAATAGTCTGATTAAAGTGCTCGACAATACCGTTAGTGCCATGGGTGCAAGGCTATTGCATAGATGGATGGTATTCCCATTGAAAGATATTTTTAAGATTAATGAGCGACTCGATGCAGTAGCCTTTTTTATTCTACAAACTGATCTAAGAAAACAGATCTCTCAAGCAGTAAAACTTTGTGGCGATGTAGAACGATTGGTAAGTAAAATACCAATGAAAAAAATTAGTCCCCGTGAAGTAGTACAATTAGCAAACGGACTGCATCAGACCGGCATCATTAAAAAGGCATGTGAAGCAAGCGAGAACCATTACATACAAAGGCTTTCAGACGCATTAAATCCCTGTCATTTTATAGCAGAAAAAATCTATAAAGAAATTAGTGATACTCCTCCAGCTGCTGCCAATAAAGGGAATCTGATCAAAGCAGGTATTCATGCAGAATTGGATGAATTACGCAACATTGCAAATGGCGGAAAAGATTTCTTGGTCAATATTCAACAAAGAGAATCTGAAAGAACTGGCATCTCTTCTTTAAAAATAAGTTTCAATAATGTGTTTGGTTATTATTTAGAGGTAACCAATTCACAAAAAAATAAAGTACCGACCGATTGGATCAGAAAACAAACACTGGCAAATGCGGAAAGGTATATCACACCAGAATTAAAAATCTACGAAGAAAAAATTACAGGCGCAGAAGAAAAGATTTTAGCAATCGAATTGGAATTATTCGATCAACTTTTACTGGCATTACAAGACTATATCGCTCCTATTCAAGTGAATGGAAATGTTTTGGCTACGCTGGATTGTCTTATTTGTTTTGCCGAAAACGCTTTACAATTCAATTACAAGAAACCTGTTTTACATGAAGGGTTTGAATTGGTTCTAAAAGATAGCCGCCACCCTGTTATTGAAAGAAATCTTCCTGCGGGGGAAGATTATATTACCAACGATATTTTATTGGACCCTGCAATGCAACAGTTGATTATTTTAACGGGACCAAATATGAGTGGTAAAAGCGCCATACTTCGTCAGACCGCACTAATCACCCTGATGGCACATATGGGCAGTTTTGTTCCTGTATCTGCTGCCAGTATTCCACTGACCGATAAAATATTCACACGTGTTGGGGCAAGTGATAACCTTAGTGGAGGCGAATCAACTTTCATGGTAGAGATGAACGAAACAGCTAGCATCATTAATAATATTTCACAGCGTAGTTTGATTTTACTCGATGAAATTGGAAGGGGCACGTCTACCTACGATGGGATTTCAATTGCATGGAGTATTGTTGAATATTTGCACCATTCACCCGCAGCTCCCAAGACATTATTTGCCACTCATTATCATGAATTAAATGAGTTGGAAGCAAAACTAGCAAGGGTTAAGAATTTTCATATCACCAATAAAGAAGTGGGAAATAAAATCATCTTCTTGCGCAAACTTGCACCAGGGGGCAGCGTACATAGCTTTGGTATACATGTTGCAAAGATGGCTGGAATGCCAGCTTCACTCATAGATCGAGCGAATGAGATATTAGCTCAGTTAGAAGAGAAACAGTTTGATGAAACGGAATCCGATTCTTCTAGTCAAATTCAGCGATCCAAAAAACAATTAGAAAAACAGGTCAAAGAATTGAACCATCCAAAAATGCAGTTGTCCATCTTTGATGCACACTCACAAACTTTCAACGAGATCAGGCAGCAATTAAACGATATCGACATTAACCGTTTAACTCCTGTTGAAGCACTCATGAAACTAAATGAAATAAAAGGCCTGCTCAAATAGGCTACCATTGCAATTTCGCAAATAATGCTGCTTTAACTTGTTGCTCCCATTCTAATTTAAGGATACTAAGCACAATACTATCTCTTCTGCCTCCATTAGGCATTGGCATATTGCTGCGCAAAACGCCATCCACTTTACAGCCAATACTTTTCATTGCTGCGATACTCCTAGCATTATTATGATCAGCCCTAAATTCAACGCGCTCCATTCCAAGTTTTTCAAAAGCAAATTCAAGTAGTAAATATTTGCAATGCTTGTTGAGTCCGGTTCCCTGAAACTTTTTCCCATACCAGGTATACCCAAGTTGCAAAACTTTATTGGCAACTTGAATATCATAAAATCTAGTAGAACCCGCATATTCCTGGGTTCTTTTATCATACACCAAAAAAGGATATTCCTTTAATTGTGTACGTCCTTCCAATGCTTGAGTGATATAATTTTTAAAATGCAGTTCACCAGCGACTGGAACAAGCGAGTAAACCCAAATTTCCGGTTCTTCTATTGCAAAATGCAGCAGATTTACTGCATGATTAGCATGTAAAGGCTGCAATAAAACGCAAGAATTTTCTACAATATAGTCTTCGCTAAAATTCATTTCACAAATTGCTTAATTAAAAATAAACCAATCGATAGTTAATACAATAAGAATGCTCCAAATAAATTAATATTGCAAAATTAAATCAATTGATAAAATTATGTGTGGAATAGTTGGTTATACCGGTAAAAGAGAAGCATACCCTGTTGTATTAAAGGGTTTAAAAAGATTGGAATACAGGGGATACGATAGTTCGGGAATTGCATTGATCAATGATAATAAATTATCTGTTTATAAGAAACAAGGAAAAGTGGTTGAAATGGAAGAGAGTGTTTTGGGGAAGGACTTGCATTCTCATATCGGCATTGGGCATACCCGTTGGGCCACCCATGGCGAACCAAGTGATCGTAATGCACACCCGCACTTTTCGAATAGTGGTGAGTTGGCGATGATTCATAATGGAATTA
>CAIJLK010000070.1 GCA_903821465.1 uncultured Bacteroidota bacterium
AAATAAGTTTTAGTATATTTGTAATTGTAAAAAATTAAATTCTATGGCAATTTTTAAATCTGGTAATCCAACCTTAACGGAGAAAATGTTTGATAAAACTGCTTCTATGGAAGCCGCTAATCAAGGTGTGATGAGCGTTCGTGGTACGATTAACAAATTTGGTTTCTTAATGTTTATGGTGATCGCGGGTGCTGCTTATAACTGGCAAGTATTCGAACAAAAAGGTGCAGGTAGCATGCAAGTATTATTAATGGTAGGCATGATCGGTGGCTTAGTTGCTGCCCTTGGTATCATGTTCAAACCCAATTGGGCCGGCTTCTTAGCACCACTTTATGCATTGCTGGAAGGTTTGTTCATTGGTGGTATTTCTGCTGTTTTCAACGCCATGTTCGCTAAAAATTATCCTGGTTTGGTAATGCAAGCAGTTGGACTAACTTTTGGTGTAGCTATCGCCATGTTCTTGCTCTATAATTTTAGAGTGATCAGAGCAACTGAAAAATTCAAATCAGTCATTATCGCATCAACCTTAGGGATCGGTATTTTTTACCTGATCACTTTAGTATTGAATATGTTTGGCGTGAACGTGAGCTTCATGCACGATAATAGCCTGCTTAGCATTGGTATCAGTTTGTTCGTTGTTGCCATTGCAGCTTTGAACCTGATCATGGATTTCGATATGATTGAGCAAGGTGCTGAAAGAGGCGCTCCTAAATTTATGGAATGGTATGGTGCTTTCGGATTGCTGGTAACCATCGTTTGGTTATACATCGAGATCCTAAAACTATTGAGCAAACTCGCTAGTAGCCGTAACTAATTCTTATCAATAATTTTGAAAAGCTCTAACCATTACCGGTTGGGGCTTTTTTGTGCATAATGCTTACCCTGCAAAGCCATAACTTAGTTGCTCCAAAATCGCATCTATGCAATTCAATAGAAAGGACCTCTCGAACAACCAACTCATCGAACTCTATCAGCAATTATTATTGCCTCGCATGATAGAAGAAAAAATGTTGGTGCTGTTGAGACAGGGTAAGATCAGCAAATGGTTTAGTGGCATTGGTCAGGAAGCTATTTCTGTTGGATTAACCATGGCACTAGATCAGGATGAATGGATCATGCCACTACATAGAAATCTTGGCGTGTTCACAGCCCGGAAGATGCCCCTGCAAAAATTATTCATGCAATGGCAGGGAAATAAAGAAGGCTATAGCAAGGGCAGAGAAAGAAGTTTTCATTTTGGCACGAACGAACATCATATCTGCGGAATGATCTCGCATTTAGGTCCCCAGTTAGCCCTCGCAGATGGTGTAGCACTTGCTTATCAATTGCGTAAAGAAAATAAAGTAGCAGTTGCTTTTTCTGGCGATGGTGGTACCAGTGAAGGAGATTTTCATGAAGCATTAAATGTTGCCGCTGTTTGGGACCTGCCTGTGATTTTTATTATTGAAAATAATGGCTACGGATTAAGTACGCCCGTGAATGAACAATACCGCTGCGCGCGTTTGGTTGATAAAGCCAAGGGCTATGGCATGGAAGGTGTGCGCATTGATGGTAACGATGTGCTGGCTGTATACGATACCATTAAAGGCGTTCGCGAATATTGCATCGAACATCAGAAACCTTATTTTATTGAATGCATGACTTTTCGCATGCGCGGACACGAAGAAGCCAGTGGTATTAAATATGTTCC
>CAIJLK010000071.1 GCA_903821465.1 uncultured Bacteroidota bacterium
AAAGGCTTGCTTCACTTCTTATGATTTGATGCAGTAAATTTAGGGCAAAAATGATGCAATGACTTCACAAATTATTTATAAAGGTGGACTAAGAACCAGTGCCATCCATTTACAAAGTAGTTCAGAAATTGAAACCGATGCCCCATCTGATAATCAGGGTAAGGGAGAAAGATTTTCTCCGACTGACCTCTTGGCAACCGCACTGGGAACTTGTATGATAACGACAATGGGCATTAAAGCAAACACGATGAACATTGTATTAGATGGTGCCAGAGTAGATGTCACAAAAATAATGGTATCTGACCCTCGCAGGATCGGCAAAATAATTGCACATGTGTATCTTCCTAATCACTTAAACTTAGACGATAAACAAAAAGAAATTCTCGAAAGAACAGCAAGAACCTGCCCCGTTGAAAGAAGTTTACATCCTGATGTTGAATTGGATATGGCATTTTATTGGTAATATTTTAATTGCATCTTCCAATGAATTTGGAAGATGCAATTATTATTGGTTATTGAACTGATAAAATAGATCTTCCAACAGCACAATTCAAACATCTCTTCTCTTTACAATAGCTATTTCTAAGCTCTAACAATGCTTGTGAATCAAAAGCGCTATGATTAGATACCCCATAGTTAACCCATTCTTTGGTTACCTTATTTTGTTCTGCACTTAACAGCATCAACCAATTCAAAGCTTTCTCCTTGTATTGCAGATCCTTCATGATCATTCCATAACTAAATAATAATGGAATAACCGTGTTGATCAGAATTGAATTAATCATTGAATTTCCAAGTCCTTTTTTCAGGTAAATTCCCGGTTCATCAAAACGGTAATGATATAGCCAATAATCATTTGGCATAACGATTAGCTTTTTTTTTATTGCAGAGATTTGTGCTGCATTCTTAAAGCTGTCAAAAAAATGATCAAAGCTTTGAACTAGTTTGGCAAGCTGAGCCAATCTTAATGTAGGAAAAGAGGCAGGCCGCATTCTTAAAAAAGCGGGCTGGATCAATTTCGATTCTAATCGATATTTCTTTTGTAGGTATTGGTATTCTTTTTTTAATAAAATGGGATACTGTTCATCGAATGAACGGTTCAACAAATTTGCCTGTCCCATTAAAATCGCCTCCAATTGATGAATCTGATTTCGATGATTTGCCAAGATCCGTAGACTCACTGATTGGGCAACTGATAAAAAAAGTTCTCCATTCACTTTAAGTCCCATGTTCGATGCCAATAACCACCAAGTAACTGTTTCCCAATCCTGCTTAGCAGCTTTAAAATAAATTATGATCTTCCGAGCCTTGTTCTCTAATCTTTCTACTGCCAATCGTTCCTTCCAAGACAACCATTGTAGCTGATTCATGGCGGGTAAAAAACTGTGACAAGGCTTTATAAAAGGATTGTCAGATAATAGTTTCGAATACCTTTCTAAGAGAAGATGGGAAACATAGGGTTGCACACAAAAACAGTGAATCGGCCTTGATGTATGATCATAAATAATTTGATCGTTCACCCACACAACGTGTAGAATGATATTTCTATAATTGCCGTCTTCTTCATGCTTATGTTTATACCAATCAGACGCATGGATATGTAATTCAATATTCCCAGCCCACAGGGTTGGTCCGATTTTAATTCGCGCATCTAAAAAATCTGGGCCTTGATTAAAATTTTGTAATCCAGTAGAAATAATATCAAGCTGGGAACCATCAGTCAAATGATAAGGGCCATTTCTTATAAAACGACTCTGCCAAATAAATTGCATGAGTTTTTCATTCATAAAAAAGCTTCAACTGAAAAATAAGTCGACTTTTTTACCAATTACTGTGCAACTAAAATTATTATACTAAAATCTTTTTAAGGCTTGGATCACCCTGCTAATCGGCAATCCCATTACATTATAGAAATCACCCTTCACAGATTTAATGCCCACTACGCCTATCCATTCTTGAATGGCATAAGCGCCTGCTTTATCAAAGGGTTGGTATTTATCTATATAGTATTCAATCTGCTCAATTGTTAGGGGATAAAATGTTACTTCAGTTATATCCGAGAATGCAACTTCAATCGCTTCTTGCAAGATCACAACACCTGTTATTACATAATGAGTTTGACCAGATAAACTAGTTAAAATTTCTATAGCATTCTTTCTGTCAACTGGTTTTCCAATTATTTTTCCATTAAGCACAACAACGGTATCAGCAGCTAAAATTGGGATATGTATATATTCTTTGTGAAAGGCAGTTTGAATATAATCCTTCACAGCCAGTGCTTTTTGTTTTGCTATATGTATTGGAATCTCTTCCATTGTAAGACCTTCCGGATAGCTTTCGTCGGTTTGCTTTACAATAATTTCAAAATCCATTTCTGCCCATTCCAATAATAGCTTTCTCCTAGGCGATTGAGAAGCAAGAATAAAATCTTTCATCATAGAACAAGTAATTTTAATGATACAATCTAAAGAAAGCCATTGAGAGAATACCTGTAAGCATTACCAATTTAATAACAACACTTAGATGATGAAAGTCGGTTGTAGATTTCGCAGTAAACAACTTTTTGAAAACGTATAATAATGGCGTAATTATTAATATCAAACAATATAAAATACTTAACCACCAACCTAGCTGAATAACATACAATTGTAAAATAACCAAGGTCGATATTAGTACGATTAGCCATACAGAAATAAATACTTTGCTAGCATTTACGCCCCACTCTATGGGCATTGTTTTACCTCCATATTTTCGATCTCCTTCCATATCTTCCAAATCTTTTATCACTTCTCTGATTAAAGAAATCACAAAAGCAAACCCGGTATATAAAATAGAAATTCGAAAGAAACGCGCATTTTGATTAAATGTATAATTAGAATTTGGAAAGCTACTTAATGGATATTTTGAAAAATATAAAATACCAATTACCCATGCAGTTAATATTGAAATAAGCAGGTTTCCAATTAGTAATTGTTTCTTCAAAGAGGTACTATATATCCATAAAAAAATCACACTAAACATATTGGCTAAGATCAAATGCCAGTATTCAGAAAAGTGCAAAGCAAACATGGTAAAATAAAGCCCCAACATACTTAGAAACATATGCCAGAATATCACCCATCTTCTACTAATTACGGCATTCACTACTACTTTATTAGGCTTATTGATCTGATCAATGTCTAAATCAAAATAGTCGTTAATAATATAACCCGCAGCCGCAATTAACACAGAAGCCAACACTAATAAATAAAAGGAACCTATTTCTTTTGAACCAGTACCAAACACAGGTTCATAGATACAATACTCAAACAATAATTGTGTAAGTGCAATAAATACGAGGTTAGGCCATCGTACCAAACGTAAAAAACCGATGAGTATTTTCAAGAAGTCTTATTGTAAATTTTTAATAATGCTATTGAGCCCTGATTCCAGAATCAGTTTCCCAGTCGCCTCGCAACTTCATCACTTTTTCAATCACTTCTCGTACACATCCTTCTCCCCCTTTATAAGTAGATATATAGTCGACTGACTGCTTTATATCAATGGCTGCATCTGATGGGCAGGTCTGTAACCCTGCCAAATGCATTGCTTTCAAATCCGGCACATCATCTCCCATGAAAAGGACTTCAGATTTTGACACCTGATTTTCTTCAAGCCAGTTCCTCAATAATTCCTCTTTATCTGTTACCTGCATCCACACTTGGCTAATCCCTAATTTTAATAAACGATCTTTTACTTCCACAGAATTGCCACCTGAAATTACTAATACCCGATATCCTTTTTTAACTGCTAATTGTAAGGCAAACCCATCCTTAATATTCATTCTTCTGGCCATCACAGCATTGGGCAATACCAATAAACTGCCATCGGTCAACACACCATCCATGTCGAATACGAAGCAAGAGATTGACTTAAACTGTTTTAAAATATTCATAATAGAAATATGAAATTAAGACAAGTAAAGCAGGAATCATTCAAAGCTGAGCCAAGATTATTTCTGATTATCGCGCCATTCATATACCCAAGCACTTTGAATCATTTCTAAATGACCCTCTGTACTTTGCTCTTTAGTGCCTTCAAATCTGGGTATTTCTAGTATCCATTCCAATAATTCTGTAAATCGAATGCGATAAATTTTTGATTCCGTGAAATCATCGCCAAATTTTTCATACAATTTCATGGCTATATCTTCGTGGTCGTTCCAATAAATTGGCGGTTCAAAATGGGTCATACTATAATTTGTTCAGTAAAATTAAATGAAATTATTCTCCCAAGAATTGTGTTTGATCAGGGATCGTGATCTTAATATCGCCAGTTCCTTTTTCTAATACACACTGGCAGCCTAAACGGGAATTAATGCGTGGATTAACTGCGCGATCAATAAAATCTTCCTCCTTATCTGATAACTCCTGAATATGCTCAGAACCCTTATCGATATATAAGTGACAGGTACTACAAGCACAAACCGCACCACAATTATGATGCAACTCGATGCCGTTTTCTAGTAAAATCTCAAGCAAGCTATCCCCTTCTTTGGCGGCATTGAGTGTAACTGGGGAAAGCCCTTTTTGTTCAAAATCGATCGTAATACTATACATGAATCCAGATTAGGTTGCAAAAGTATCGGTTAGAGGGATTAGATATGCTTCGAAATGCGAAAAAACTTATTGATGGCTTTAAAAAACGAGCCATACCTGTTCCTTCCTATCTTTGAACTTGATTATGAAGATGAAATTATCACAGCGCTTGGCATTAACTTATTATAGAACTAAGATTCATACGATTGGACTAGTTTCTCCTCGAAAAGCTGCTGAAATGGCTTTCGAGTTGTTTTGTACACCCCGAAAGCCTAAGAAAAAACTTAAGGAACCTCCCATTTTTCATAAAGCCGAGAAACTTACATTGAAACTTGGCAATATCAGTATTGCAGGGTTTCGTTTTCATTCTCAGCAGCCCAATGGAAAAAAAATCCTGATCCTACATGGTTTCAGTAGCTACAGTTATAAATTCGAAAAATATGTAAGCCTTTTTAAAAAACAGGGCTTTGAAGTGGTCTGTTTTGACGCGCCTGCACATGGATTAAGCGAAGGAAAAATTATCAATGCGTTAATTTATAAAGATGCGATCTTGAAAATCGAGGCCAATTTTGGTCCCTTTTATGGCCTCATGGGCCACTCTTTAGGCGGATTAGCTGGCGCACTTGCCTTTAAAGAATTTAATGATCAAGCAAATCGGCGACTGGTGATGGTAGCTCCCGCGGTTAGAACCCAACGGGCCATTGAGCATTTTTATACTTTATTACCTGTTGAAGAGAAAATTCGGGTGGCGATTAACCAGCTTTTTAATGAAATAACCCAATTACCCATTG
The DNA here is from genome assembly GCA_903821465.1 of uncultured Bacteroidota bacterium. GTDB lineage: Bacteria > Bacteroidota > Bacteroidia > Chitinophagales > Chitinophagaceae > Sediminibacterium. Next base: position 5,369 of record CAIJLK010000071.1, read on the forward strand.
AAGAAATCTCCATTAATCATGCCCTAAAGCATATTCAATCGCCCATTTTATGGATACATGACAGGGACGATAAGATCTGCATTTTTGATGATGTATTGTCAATTATGATTGAAAAACCGGAGCATATTCGTTTTGTGATCACAGAGGGTCTGGGCCATAGCAGGATTTATAAAGAAGCATCGACTAGTAATGCCATTGATCATTTTTTCAGGGAGGGTCTACATTGATATTTTTTGGAATTTGATGGTTTGAACTAATATTGCATCCAAACTGCCGAATCCATCAAAGGTTAATAGCAGGGTTAAAAAGGGAATAAAACATAAGGAAAAAATTCATCAAAGCACCGCCCATGGCGGTTTTGAGTAATATGGCAAAAAATCTACTGATCGTTGAGTCACCTGCAAAAGCTAAAACAATCGAAAAGATCTTAGGGTCTGATTTTGAAGTAAGAAGCTGTTTTGGCCATATCCGTGATCTGGAAAAAGACGATATGGGGATCGATGTTAATAATGATTATCTACCCAGATATAAAGTGCCTGATGACAAAGAAAAAGTTGTTCGGGAGCTAAAGCAATTGGCCAAAAAATCTACCGAAGTATGGCTTGCATCGGATGAGGACCGTGAAGGAGAAAGTATCAGTTGGCATTTGGCCGAGGTTTTGGGGCTTGATCCCGCAACCACCAAAAGAATTGTATTTCATGAGATCACTGCCCCAGCCATCAAAAAAGCAGTAGCCAATCCAAGAACTATCAATATGAATCTGGTGAATGCCCAACAGGCTCGCCGTGTATTGGATAGATTGGTTGGTTTTGAATTGAGTCCAGTCCTCTGGCGTAAAATTGGCATGCAAAGAAGTTTAAGTGCTGGAAGGGTTCAAAGCGTTGCCGTTAGATTAGTAGTAGAAAGAGAAAGAGAAATCAATCAATTCGTTTCTGAAAGTAGCTTTAAAATTGAAGCAGATTTTTCAGCGCAGGATATCAATGGAAAGACCGTAAGCTTCAAGGCTGAAGGTCCATCTAGATTTGCAAAAGAAGAACAGGCGAGTAAATTCTTAGAATCTTGTAAGAATGCAGGTTATTCCGTTACAGATATTCAGGTGAAGCCAACAAAAAGAACCCCTGCCGCTCCATTTACAACTTCAACCTTACAGCAGGAGGCTTCCCGCAAAATGGGTTACAGTGTAAGTAAGACCATGTTGTTGGCACAAAAATTATATGAAAGCGGTAAGATTACTTATATGCGTACTGATAGTATCAATTTAAGTGATACTGCGCTAGCGGATATTCAAAACGAGATCAGCAATGCTTTTGGTAAAAACTACCACCAACCTAGAAAATTCAAGAATAAAAACGAATCAGCACAGGAAGCACACGAAGCTATTCGTCCCACTTATATGAACAATCATACGATCCCAGACGATGAAACGCGTAGGCTCTATGAATTGATCTGGAAAAGAACCATTGCAAGTCAGATGACAGATGCGGCATTTGAAAAAACTACCGCAAGCATTG
>CAIJLK010000072.1 GCA_903821465.1 uncultured Bacteroidota bacterium
AAATATAAATCAATATTCAACTAGTAAATTGACCACTAGAATTGATAGAGCTGGTTATTTTACTGTCAGGTTGTCAAAGGATGGCAAAACCCACACTAAATATACCCATCGGCTAATTGCAGCAGCTTTTATTCCCAATCCCCATAATAAACCAGAAGTGAATCACAAGGATGGAAACAAATTAAATAATGCTGTAGATAATTTAGAATGGGTTACTCATGCAGAAAACATGCAACATGCTTATATTAATAACTTAATCCCCATGGATACTCATTGTAAAAAAGTAATTGAAATGACTTCTATGAAGCTCTATAAAAGTGGCAAAGATGCTGCAGAAAAGAAGGGCCTTAATTATTCAGCTTTAAAAAACTACTTAAGTGGTAAAAGAAAACCCAATGCTACTGGGTTGATGTATTATGACAACTTGAAACAGCTTCTTTTTCAAAAAATTTATCCATGTCTTGGCTTATCCGTAACATACCTGTTTTTGCATAAACTTGAGTTGTCTGTAGATTCTTATGCCCTAGCATCTTAGAAACAGACACTATATCTACCCCCCGATTTAAAGTAATGGCTGTTGCAAATGTATGTCTTGCAAGGTGCATTGAAACTCTTTTTGCTATACCTACAATAGCTGCAATTTCTTTCAAGTATTTGTTTAAGTTCTGATTGGATATTACAGGTAGCAATCTTCCATCAGAATTCCATTTTACGATATCTGTATACTTTGTAAGTATAGTCATTGCTTCTGGCAAAATAGGAATGAATGATTGTGATTTAGTTTTTGTCCTAGCTAAAATAATCCATGTTTTTCCATCTTCTCCTTTCATCAAATGCGCTTTATTAAACTTAGAAACATCTGCATAAGAAAGACCTGTAAAACAACAGAATAAAAATATATCCCTAACCTTATCTAATTTCTCAGGAAGAGTTTTCAATTGTAACAATCGTATTTCCTCTATTGTTAGAAAACCCCTTTCTGTAGATTTGGGAGTACAGCTATAACTAACAAAAGGGTCTTTATCTATCCATTCATTTTGCATAGCAACTTTAATCACTCTTCTAAATTGCTGCATATTTTTAGCTACTGCATTATGCTTAAGTTTTTGTTTTGTTCTAAGATAATCATCTAACTGAAAAATGAATTTTTGAGAAAGCTGATTTAATGGAATATCCTCCTGATGCAATTGCCCTTTCAAAAATTCTGAAACCTTCCTCTGTATCGTTTCATACTTTTTTACTGTATTTGAAGTGATATCATTTCCAACCCTTGATTTAAGATTGATAATCTGAAAACTGATGGCATCCATTAAAGTGTGTTGAGGTTTATCTTTCTCAAGGATATAAGATTTAATAGTGTCAGGGTTTACTTGAAGGTTATTTTTCAAATGATTATTATAACATTCCCAAGCTAATGCTGTTAGTGTTACAAGCAAATTGTTGTATTCTTTAGCTAATTGATCCTTTCCCTTAATCCTTTGATCTTCAGTGTCCCATTTATCATCTGGGATAACAATGCCTATATTAAAATTAGCCCTGATCCCATCTATTGTAATTCTCATGACCAAAGGAGCTTTACCCTTCTTATTGGTTCTTGATTTATGATACCAGAATAATATTTTCATAACTAGGTTTGATTTTATAGTAATGCATAATTGAAAAGGTGACAGTTTTTGTAGCCCAAAAAGAGTTGAATCTAAGAAAGCTGAAATGCTTGCTATAT
>CAIJLK010000073.1 GCA_903821465.1 uncultured Bacteroidota bacterium
AATATAGTCCTCAATTTTTACGAGGTTGCCGGCTGCTTCTAATGCAGGAATAATTTTTTTGCGAACATCAAATCTGTCTTCCCCGATAAAGATCTGTGCAGCCTCACTCATCGTTCCATCATCATTCATGGTGTCAATGATGTCGAGCTGGTATTTTTGTCCGAGTTGATAGTCATTAATATCATGTGCAGGCGTTACTTTTAAAGCACCAGTACCAAAATCCATTTCAACATATTCATCAGGAATAATCGGGATTCTTCTATTGATCAAAGGAACAAAAGCAAATTTGCCATGTAGATGTTTAAATCTTTCATCATTAGGATTCACGCAAATCGCTGTATCGCCCATAATCGTCTCAGGCCGAACAGTAGCAACAGTAATAAATTCATGTTGCGATTCAGAACCTGTATCAATTCTATAGCGGATATAATAGAGTTTACTTTGAACCTCTTTATAAATTACTTCCTCATCGCTCAAGGCTGTTTTGGCGCGTACATCCCAATTAATCATTCGCTTTCCACGATAGATATGGCCCTTTGCATATAGGTCGTTAAATACCTTAACGACTGATTGATAATAGTCCGGATCCATTGTAAAGGAAGTACGGTCCCAATCCAGACTACAACCCAATTTGCGCAATTGCTGCAAAATAATGCCACCATATTTTTCTTTCCATTCCCAGGCATAGCTCAAGAACTCATCTCTACTAAGTGATGATTTTGCAATGCCTCGCTCGCGAAGCATGGCCACTACTTTTGCCTCTGTGGCAATCGAAGCGTGGTCCGTCCCCGGCACCCAACAAGCATTTTTGCCGCTCATTCTTGCATGTCGTACCAAAATATCCTGAATGGAATTGTTGAGACAATGACCCATATGCAAAACGCCGGTAACATTTGGGGGAGGGATAACCACTGTATAGGGGTCACGTTCATCGGGTGTACTACTGAAATAACCTTTTTCCAACCAATGGGCATACCATTTTGTTTCAACTTCCGTAGGGATATAATTCTTACTCAGTTCCATGCTTGCAGCTACATTTTAATAGTGTGCAAAGGTAAGGAAAAGGGGGGTGGCTAAAAAGCGAAAGTCTGCCGAGGGCAGACTTTCCTAATTTTGAACTATTTGTAGTAATAAATTACCAAATAAGGCTATTTGCTTTCGATTCTAAAGAGCTTATATCTGGAAGTCTGGTTAATTCTCTTTCATTTTGCTCCTGCTCTCTTAAACAATCTGCACATTTGCCTGGAAATCCGACCGAACTGTTGCAAGTATTTCCCGTACTGTTCACTCCCTTGCAAAGGTTTTGAATCGCATTTTGTTGATTTCTGACACAACTTGTCAAAAAAACGATGCAAATAATGAGCAGAATTGGTTTCATTTTGTTAATTGGCATATCAAATTTAATTGCTATTTCCATTCCAATTTGTTAATGGATGTTAATTATAGTAAACGAATCATTAAATAAATTGTTACAATTTGAAGCTATATTTTAATATGGGTAGTCTAAAATGACTAAATATTACGAAACGAGTGACTAATTTTCTTAGTTTTATTGGAATATCTGCTTTTATGAGCCTTAGGCGTATAATAACCTTATTAGCTGTATTTTTTTTTCTGAGTCAGTCCTTTTTGGCCGCCTCACAATATAAAAAAGACAGTATCCCAAAAGACAGTATTCCTGTTTTTGACAGCTTGTATCATAAATATCCTATCAACATTGATAGTTTAAAGGGAGGCTTTTTGGCGCATTTGGAAGACTTTACTGAGATTCTTAATCGTTCAAATGCTATTTTAAAAAGAGGGTACGACACTAGCCTCATTGTAGAACAATTACCTAATGACGAACGTCTTGTTTCATTTATAAAAAATAACATTAACAATAGTCAATATTATAATTTTCGAAATCTTACCTCAAGTAAAGTGGTGCTCAAGCAATTGAAAAAACAATTGCACGATTGGGAAGAAACCCTTTTGGAATACAATACACAATTAGGGGAACTTACTGTTAATATTAATAAGGTTGCCAAGCAGGCTTCGATAGTAAGGATGACAGAAGATTCTGCGCTGCTTGATATATATCTTAAGAAAATCAATACAATCAGTGAAAAATGGAAGAAGGCTGATAGTAGTTCAAAAGTTGCTTTTCGCAAAATGGGGTTTCTTGAAAATCGGGTAGTGGGACTCTCATTCGAAATCAGCGATTTATTGGATGAAGTAGATTATCAAATTACTAACTACAAGAGAAAGTCGTTCAGTAAGGAAGAACCCTATTTGTTTCTTGCCGGAAGAGAGCAATATTTGAAGTCGCTCACCGGTGTAATTAGTGATTCTTTTCTGCGTGCGTATTATTTAGTTCCATTCTATTTTAAAATTACTGCTGAAGTGATTTTTTATAATTTGATATGGGGGATTGCTTTGTTTCTTTGGATCTTTTGGACCTATAATAAACTATTGAAAAGAAAGGATGAGAATGCATTATCAAAACTTAGATATTTGAGAAAAGGAGTTTGGGTTGTTGTGATGTTTATTGGATTTTTATTTTCTCCCTTATTATACGATACACCTCCCGTATCCTATTTGCAGATATTGCTTACCTGCTTAAGTCTATGTTATACCGTTTTAATTTGGGATACTTGGAACGCAGAATTTAAACGTTCATGGATTTATTTTTTGGTAATTTTTATTTTGACTAGCGTCGATGCGATTCTAATTGAATCAGCTCTTTTGGAACGATGGATTTTATTATTGCTTAACATTTCCTCAATCTTGTTAGCTATCAAGCTTCGTAAAGAGATGCATAGTGAAAAGGGCAAATTTTCTGTCTATTATCGTTGGTTGAGTATACTTTTTTTAGTCTTAAATATTCTGGCTATTACGATGAACATCTTTGGTAGGGTCACTCTTGCTAAAATTTTTACAGGTTCTGCAGTGGTTGGTATCATTTATGCACTTTCATTAGACCTTTTAGAGTCGATCATTTTCGAAGTACTGTTACTCAATTTTGAAGTACATAAAGAATCTCAGTTTGCCTCACTATTAAAATACCATGAACTAAGAACAAAATTTAGAAAAACCATTTATTTTGGTTTAGGTTTTTTATGGTCTTTGATCTTTTTATACACTTTAAGTCTCTACGATTTTATTATTAATGGCACGAAGGACATCTTAGCTTATGAAATAGAATTGGGGGATCTGAAATTTACTTTGGGACATATCTTCCTGTTCTGTGTGATTATTTATATTTCAAGCATCATTTCAAAATTGCTCACCTATTTCTTTGGAAGCTCAGGGCAATTTGCTAGCAATAAGAAAAATAAAAATGGTTCTTGGGTATTGCTTTTAAGACTTGCAGTATTTACCATTGGTATTTTTATTGCAATTGCTGCTTCTGGAATTCCGATCGACAAAATCACGATCATCATTGGAGCATTGGGTGTGGGTATTGGATTTGGGTTACAAAATATCATTAATAATCTGGTATCAGGTATTGTACTTGCTTTTGAAAAACCTATGCAAATTGGGGATGTGATTGAAATAGAAAATCATATTGGTACAGTCAAAGAAATTGGTTTTAGAAGTAGTAAGATCACAACTTATGATGGCGCAGATCTGGTAGTTCCGAATGGAGAATTCATTTCAAAACAAATTACCAATTGGACACTAACGAATACTTATCGCCGGATAGAGCTCATTATTGGGGTAGCATACGATTCTGATATGACAAAGGTTAAAGAATTGCTTGATCATTTAGTAGAGAACCACAATGGGATCATCAAATTTCCTGTTCCGGTTGTTTTACTGCATGAATTTTCAGATAGCTCTGTGAATTTTAGGATATTGTTTTGGACATCTGATTTTGATTCCTGGACTTCCTTAAAGAGTTCTGTTTTATTAGAAATATTTGA
>CAIJLK010000074.1 GCA_903821465.1 uncultured Bacteroidota bacterium
ACTGGAAAATTTTATTCGCACGATCATAGTGGCGTAGCCGCTGATATTTATTCAATGGCAAAGGGAATGGGAAATGGATTTCCTGTTGCAGGAATTTCTATCGCTCCTAAAATTCATTCCAAACATTTTATGTTGGGCACCACATTTGGTGGTAACCATTTGGCGTGTGCTGCCGCTTTAGCCGTATTAGAAATTATGGAGCAAGATGCATTAATGGCTAATGCAACTAAAATAGGCGACTATCTGACTAATGAATTAAAGGGACTTCCCAATATCAATGAAGTTCGTGGAAAGGGTTTAATGATTGGAATTGATTTACCCGATCATAAGAAAGAAGTGAAGAAGAACTTACTCTTCAAACACCATATTTTTACAGGAGAAGCTAAGCCGAATGTAATTCGTTTATTGCCTGCACTAAACATTACACAAAAAGAAGCCGATCTTTTCTTGGAAGCACTAGCAATTGAATTAAAATAAAATAGTCCATCAACAGAACAGCTCATGCAAAATTTTATTTCTGTACATGATGTAACCGATATAAATGCCTTGGTTAGAAAAGCATTGGCTTATAAGGCCGATCCTTTTAAAGACCGTCATTTAGGTGTTGACAAAAGAATTGGTCTCCTCTTCTTGAACCCTAGTTTACGTACCAGATTAAGTACCCAAGTGGCTGCAAAAAATCTTGGCATGGAAGCCATTGTGTTTAATGTAGATAAAGAGGGTTGGTCGCTCGAATTCGAGGAAGGCGCCATCATGAGTGGCAATTCGGTTGAACATGTAAAAGATGCAGCACCCATACTTGGTCAGTATTTTGATATTCTCTGTATCAGAACATTTCCCTCTCTAAAAAACAGAGAGGACGATTATAGCGAAATGTATATCAATCAGTTTATCAAATACGCTGGGGTTCCAGTTATTAGTTTGGAAAGTGCTACCCTACATCCATTACAATCATTTACAGATATCATTACCATACAGGAAAGTCTAATCGCAAAACCTTTGACTCGTAAACCAAAAATTGTTTTGTCTTGGGCTCCACATATTAAACCATTACCGCAATGTGTTTCTAATTCATTTACACAATGGGTGAATGCATGGGGTGAAGCAGATTTTGTAATCACGCATCCCGAAGACTATGAATTGGCAACACAATTTACTTTAGGAGCAACTATCACACATGATCAAGATGCCGCATTAGCTGGAGCAGACTTTGTGTATGTTAAGAATTGGAGTACCTATACCGATTATGGCAAAATCTATGAGAACGATCCAAAATGGATGCTCACAGATGAAAAGATGAAATCAACCAACCAGGCAAAAGTTATGCATTGCTTACCTGTTAGAAGAAATGTGGAATTAAGTGATGAAATCTTAGACGGACCGCTTAGCTTAGTTACCAAAGAAGCAGGAAACCGGGTATGGGCTGCTCAAGCTGTGATCGCTGAGATCTTACAAACCAATCATAAATAATTTCATACAATGATCGATCAACAACAAATACATGATTCTAATGCAGCTATAAACAATGCTGTAACAGAAACATTGTTTGTAATTAAGATCGGAGGAAATATTATTGATAATACTGATAAGCTAGAAAATTTTCTTCAACAATTTGCCTCCATAAAAGGCAAAAAAATATTGGTGCACGGCGGTGGTAAATTGGCTACACAATTAGCAAAGGATCTAGGCATTGAACAAGAAATGGTGGATGGCAGACGCATCACCGATGCTGCTACACTCAAGATCGTTACCATGGTTTATGCAGGATACATCAATAAAAATATTGTTGCGCATTTACAGGCAAATGGAAATAATGCCATTGGCTTTACAGGTGCAGATGCCAACCTAATTAAAGCGCATAAAAGATTAGCTAG